>QFQW01000086.1 GCA_003248755.1 Chryseobacterium sp.
ATAGGTTTCACCTACGGCTATTCATATTGAACCCTTCGGGTTCTCTCCAACGAATCAATCGCAGCCCGGCTTGAGCGGAAATCCTTTTTTGCATTGGAAAAGCCCTGGCAAAAAAGATTGGGAGCGGAAGACGGATAAAGCTGCCATAATAATTTTAGTTGTTAGTTTTTGGTTGATGGCTGTTGGTTTTTCGCTTAATGTAAATATTTAACAGGTCGCCTCTACGAGGCTCTCTTTGTGATGATAATATGTACATATTTGCTATTAACAGGGCGCTCCTAACGAAGCTTTTCTGCTTTAACTTCTATCAACTATAAACTGTCAGCTGTCAACTTTTTCTTTGATTTGATATTGTTTTCTGTGAAATCTGCGAGAATCTGATATTGTTTCATAAATTCTGCATATTTTTCTACTTTTTCCACTTGTGGAAAATATTCTGCTTCGAAATCGGAGCCCATTTTTTGACTGGCTTCCTGTACAGTTGGATAAATTCCTGCTGCAACGGCCGCATAAATAGCCGCCCCTAAAGCCGGAGCTTGGTCTGATGCTGCCACTACAATCGGCATATTCAGGACATTAGCCAAAGTCTGCATAATGAAAGGGGATTTTCTGGCAACTCCTCCGATTCCGATTACTTTTTCGATTTTTACGCCTTCTTCTTCGAAACGGTCGACGATTTTTTTGGCTCCAAAGCAAATCGCATTCACCAAAGCTTTGAAAATATGCGGTGCTTTTGTCCCCAAGGAAAGGTTGCTGATCGCCATTTTCAGTTCCTGATTGGCATCTGGTGTTCTTCGTCCGTTAATCCAATCCAAGGCAACCGGAACCACCTCCGAAAGTGGAATTTTTTCCGCTTCCAAAGTGAGATTGCGAATAAGATTGTTCTCTATTTCTTCTTTCAGCAACTGTTTTTGATTTTCATCAATGACATTGGAATTCATCAGAATATGGTGTGTCGGCCAAGTCAGAATGTCTTTGTACCACGCCAAAACATCACCAAATGCAGATTGCCCCGCTTCCAATCCCATCAATCCCGGAATCACGGAACCATCGACCTGTCCGCAGATTCCTTTAACCGTTTTGTCGCCTATAATTTCGTTGGGAGCGACCATAATATCGCAAGTCGACGTTCCCATAATTCTAATTAGTGTATTCTCCTCTACTTTTGCGCCGACCGCTCCGGAATGAGCGTCGAAAGTTCCGACAGCAATTACGGTGTTGGTCGTTAAGCCTAATTTTGTTGCCCATTCTTCGTTCAGATTTCCGGCAACTTCATCGGACGTGTAGGTTTTATCGTATAGCCTATCACGAAGTTCTGCCAGTGAAGAATCCAGCTGACCGAGAAACTCTTTGGAGGGAAGTCCATCCCACGATTCGTGCCACATTGCTTTGTGACCGGCTGCACAACGGCTTCTTTTAAAAGTTGCTAAACTCTGGTTGTCGGAAAGTAAAAATGTGAGGTAATCGCAATGTTCCATCCAGCTGTATGCGGCATTTTTCACCGCTTCATCTTCTCTGTTGATGTGAAGAATTTTTGCCCAAAACCATTCGGAAGAATAGATTCCACCTTCAAATTTTGTATAATCTTCGCCGCCCCAGTTTCTTGCCAGATGGTTGATTTCTTCGGCTTCACCAATGGAAGTATGGTCTTTCCACAACACCATCATTGCATTGGGATTTTCTGAAAATTCAGGCAAAAGTGACAAGGCAATTCCATCCTTATTCACGGGAAGCGGTGACGAACCTGTCGTATCAATACAAATGCTGGCGATATTTTCCGGCGCAACGCCACTTTCCTTGACAACGGTTGAAATGGTTTTTTCCAAACCTTCGATGTGGTCTAGCGGATGCTGACGAAACTGATTTTCTTCCGGCTTGCAGAATTTTCCTTCTTTCCATCTTTGGTAATAGCTTACGGAAGTTGCCAGTTCTGCCCCGTTTTCCGTATCAATCAAAACGGCCCGAACAGAGTCTGTTCCGTAGTCTAAGCCGATAACGTATTTTTTCATTAACGAAAGTGATTTATTTTGATTATTGTTTTTAGCTCTTTTTAAAATAATTGATGCAATGGATTACATTCTACAAAGATTTTTCATTAAGTTTTCATTTACCTTAAAGAATTCTCCGTTTTTCTGTTTAAGAGCTAAAAACAAATATAAGATTCTATTTTAAATAAATGTAATATTTACACTTAATTTTAAATTTTCCTTTGTTAATGGTGGTTTGAAGCTATTTAATTTTTAAAACAACTAAAGAATTTGCCGGAATTTCAACAGAAAACTTTCCTTTTTTAATAGCCTGCGTTTCTTCTTTTGGTGTAATGGTTTCTGTTTGGAAATTATTTTCATCGGAAAGACCTGCAGAAGTCAGTACAATTTTGGTCATTTGATTGCCCGTTTTGATGTTTTTCGGATTGATTTCAACTGAAGTTTCCTGAGGATTAGAATTAACAATTTTAATGATGGTCTCTCCTTTTTTAAGGTCACGAACTGCTGATGCATAGATATTATCATCACCTTTCAACGGTTTTCCGTTTTCTGAGATTTTAATTAAATCAGTTCCTTTGTTGTTGGAAAATAATTTCTGAACGTAATAATTCGGAGTGGCATAAGATTTTAAATTATTGAACCAAATAAAATCCGGCGTCCATTGCCAGCCTTCTGTGTGAGCGAAAAGCGGTGCGTAAGAAGTCATTGTCACAACATCTGCGTTGCGCTCCAATCCGGTCATAAAAGCGGCTTCTGAAAGTGCGGTCAACCAATTGTTCTTATTGTCAGGTTTTACAACGCCAACCGATTGTGCGGCATATTCTCCGGCAAAAACTTTTGGTCCTCTTCTATCGTATTTATCGTATCTATCCGCATTTTTTAAGAACCATTCAGGAGAATTGTAGTAATGTTCATCGACGATTTGTGCATTCAGTTTTTTAAGTTCTTTCCAGCCGTAATCGAAAAATTCGCCATCGGGAGACGGTCCGCTTCCGGAAATGATTTTGATGTCGGGATATTTGGTGTGAATCGCTTTTTCAAAAACTTTGTAGCGTTCGATATAATCCGCTCCCCATTGTTCATTTCCAACGCCTATGAATTTCATATTAAAAGGTTTAGGATGTCCCATTTCTGTACGAATTTTCCCCAATTTCGTGTTGGAATCACCGTTTGCAAATTCAATCAAATCCAAAGCATCCTGAACGTAAGGGTCTAAATCTTCCATTTTTACAAGTTCAGCTGTATTAAATTGGCAAGCCATTCCGCAGCTGAGAATCGGAAGCGGTTCTGCTCCCAAATCTTCCGCCAGCTGGAAATATTCAAAAAAACCAAGCCCGAAAGACTGCCAATAATCCGGAGTGAGACGGTGAGCAAATCCGTTATTCCATTTGTTAATCAGATTTTCTCGGTCTTCCACTTTACCAATTGTTTTTTTCCATTGATAACGTTCTGCCAAAGTTCTTCCTTCGACAATACATCCACCGGGAAAACGTAAAAATCCCGGCTGTAAATCATATAATTTTTGAACCAAATCTTTTCTCAAACCTCCTTTTCTGCCTTTCCAGGTATCTTGAGAAAACAGTGAAATCATATCCATATTCACAACGCCTTTTCCGGTAAAAGTGATTTGAAGTTTAGCTTTTTCAATGGTTTTTGAAGGTACAAAAACAGCATTGTATTTTTGCCAGCCTCCACCTTTTATGATTGTAGAAACTGAGGAAATTACTGTACCGTTTTCATCCATCAGACTTGTATTAACAGCAGAAATATTTCCTGACACATTTTCCAGATTGAAACTTAGGTCATATTTCTCTCCTTGATGCAGACCGATTCCTCGGAAACCTTCGTTCTCAAGAATATAACTTTTGTCATTCCAGACCGTGATTCTTGCGTAGTTTTTATTGGTTTTGGATTTGTCGGTTATAATCGTCAAAAAACCGGAATCTAAATTGGGAGACAATGTTTTTGTGTTGGGTTGTTTCCAGCCTGTCAAAGGTTCGTCGAACTCGAAACTGCGGTTTTTAATGAGTTCCGCATACAATCCACCGTCTGCCGCAAAGTTGATGTCTTCGAAGAAAATTCCGTACATCGTTGGCTGGATTTTGATGTTAGTGGAAGTTCCGTCCAAATCGAGGAAATGCTTTTGGACATTTCCGTTTTGCGCTGAAAAGAGAGCAGCACTCAGTGAAATGGCAGCTGTGAATATTTGGGCTTTTATTTTCATTCTTGATATATTATTTTAAAAAGAATTAATGATTTTATGCGTAATGGAGTAATAGCAAATATAAGATTCTATTTTTAATAAATGTAAAATAAACACTTATTTTTAAACATAACTCCTATATTCTTAAATCTCACTTTTTATTATTTATAATCTTAAAAAAAGCCATCACAGAAATCTATGATGGCTTTGGATGAAAAAATGCTAATGAAAAAATTACTGTTTGATAAATTTGTCAGTTTCCGTCTTTTGGGTATTCCCAGAAACGATATAGTAAACTCCGGTAGTAAGCTTAGAAATATCAATCCTATTCTTACCTGATGTTAATTTTCCAGTAAAAATCAAACTTCCTTTTGCATCAATGATCTTATATTCGGAATCTGAATTTTCAATTGTAACAAAGAGTTCGTCTTTTGCAGGATTAGGGTAAATCTGTACTTTAGATTTAACAATATCTCCAACGGCAAGGGTTCCAAATTCTAATGGCAAAAGTGAAGCTGAATAAGAATTTTCTTCGGTAATATAAGCGCTGAACGCCGGGACAGTCTCACTTCCGCTTGCAATTTTGTGAAATCCGGGAGTTCCATTCATAGTTTTAAGGACATAACCTCCTGAATAAGCTTTAATTGTGCTGTAATCTGCATTGAACTGATTATAAAGAATTGCTTTTGGCGTAGAAACAGTACCAGATCCGGTGAATATAAACGTGCCATTTCCATTAACCAATACTGGAATATTTGCCGGGATTTTACCATTTTCTATTGCAGTACATACTACCTTAGATGATGAAGGCAGCATATTGTAAGCTTGAACACCACTTGGTACATTAGCTTCAAAAGGAAGTACGATCACGGCATATCCACTTAATGTTTTTGTGTATGATGCGGCAGTTGCGTTGAAAGTAGAAGGTGCATTAAAATCACCACCTTGGTCGGACAATTCCAATGACGCGGCAACAGTACCTGAAACAACATTTGTATTGGCTGCTCTGGAAGAACCTGTACGGAATCCTGCACCACTACTAACATAGAATATACTATTGGAATTGGCCATTTTGCTTTTCCAGTCAGCCGAAGTATTGATGCCTGTTGTACTAGTAAAATCCAAAGACGTATAATAGGTATTTTCGTAAGCATCCATGAGATTGCTATCGCCATCTGAGTAAACGCCTGCAAACTTCATCGCTTTTTCATTTGAAATTGCGAAATAAACATCTCCGAAATTGAATGTCAGAATAGAGCTGAAATTACCATTTCTAAGTCCAATGATTCCTTTACAACCCGTAGTAAGAACTGCTCTGGAGATATCAAATGTCAAATCAAAATTAGATGAACCTGACGACGGCAAGTTTACGGTTCCATAATTATAAGATTTCACAACGCCAGCATTATCAACATAATATAAGGTTGTATTGGATGAAGTTGCCAGATTGCTGGTTGTATAACTATTGACGTGGAAAACCAATTTGTTGTAACGGTCATCTAAACTGATGTATCCATTAGCATCTGTCATATTGGAACTGATCAATGGTGTAGAGTTGTACAACGTAGCTGTTTTACCACTTAATTGGTAAGTTGTTCCGAACGCAGGATTGGTAACTGATTGGGTTTCAATTTTAGAATAATTAATATCCTGACCCGTCATATTGGAAACTTCTCTGATATTACTTTTATCAAAAACAAAAGTGATAACGCTTGATGGATTGACCTGAATGGTAGGACGGAAGGTTTCTGTAAAATTCTGATTGGAAGAAATCATATTAGAGGTTTCGTTGGTCATGATCTTTTGCACTGATGTTGTATAGAATGGTAAATCTACTTTCAGCGTATAAGTATTGGACGATGAGTTGAAAACCATCAGTGTCACTTTATCGCCGGAATCATTGATGTACGCAGAACCCTGCATCGAGCCCTGATCGCTCCAGATGGCATCCAATCTTTTGGAACCGGTCGTATATTTTGCAAAATGAGAAAGTATATAGCCACGCTTGGTAATTTCGCCAGCAACAGTTCCGTACAGACCATCACCCATCATCCCATAATATCTTTTCGTAGCATAATGGATCCAGGCATTTCCTCCACCTACTAATACATCATTGACACTTTTTGCAAAGTCAAATGCATCGGTATTCCAAGAAAAATTTCTTGTTCCGCCATTAGAGTTCCAGTTGATTAAAAACTCTGTCATCCAGATTTCTTTGTTCGTATTCAGGAAACCTTTGTATGTTGAGCCTATACCACCATACTGATGCCCGGCATAGATTTCAAATTTTGGCAATACATCTGCTGCAAGAAGCGCATTGGCATAATTGTTTGACATTCCCACAGTTTCAGGTGCGATGATCTTACAGCTAATAACATCTGAATAATTCTTCAGAAAATTCGTCATTTGGGCAGTTGTCCATGTACAGCCAGCATAATCTACGACATAATCCGGTTCGTTTTGGAGAGAAATACCTTCCAACTCTACTCCATTACTTCTTAGATAAACAACAAAGTCATTCAGATAATTTGCAAAATCCCCATAATGCTCAGGTTTCAGAAAACCTTCTACCCCATTATAAGTTCCTGCATCATTGCCATTGGTTTTCCAAATAGCCGGCGGTGACCAGGGGCTAGCAAAAATTTTCAGACCTAAAGATTGAGCCAATTGAGCTGTTTCCAATGCTGTAGACCAGTTTTCCTGAGTGGTAGGAATATAGATTCTCATGATGTTGTATCCCGCTTCGCTACTTGCTCCCCACATTTTCTGAATCTCGGCAGCAGTCATATGGTTGTAGGCAAACTGAGGACTACACACAAATCCGCCAAATCCGGTAATTTTTTGCCTTGGTGTTGCATCGATACGGACTTTCGGAGTTTGGGCAATCAACTGAAAGGTGGACAAAACGATGGCAAAAAATGCAATTCTTTTAATTAGTTTAGTGATAAATTTGTTCATAACATAAAGGTTTTTATTTTTTAAATGATTTTGTTGAATTTTTTGAAATGTTATCGGTAACTTTTTCTTCTTTATAAAACATAATACGATACCCAGATGCTATTGTAATTAAATGCACCTTTTAATGAAGTTTTATTGAAGTTATTGAAGAGTTACAGCATATAAAATCAAACTTTTTTAAATCTAACTACATCCAAATAGTAGATTTTTTGATTTTAAAATCGATATGCTATTTAAGGAGGTAAATTTACAGTTCTCATATTAATTATAGAATAATCATTATTACAGTCTAATATAATAAAAAATTCAATAATTAATCATTTAAAATAAAAAATACATAAATAAAACGCCTATTTAATAACAAATGCGCAATAAATAAACATAATAATTTTATGAATAGCTTATCATTAAATTAACAATTAGTTAACATTAAAATATTCTATTACAAGAAAATTGCCGAATATTGATATTATTACTGATAAACAAAAAATATGTATGATATATGATAAGTATTACAGTATTTTAATTGTAAAAAATATCTAAAAAACACGTTTTTGTAAAAAAATAAATCTCTCATATCTCTATTTTCAATTAATTCTATTACAAAAAAAACATATGAGTTTAACCAATTGTCATTTTTTGAAAAATATTAGCATTTTTTACTTCGATTTCTTCGTTGAAAAATTTAATTGAAAAATTCAATTTTTGAAGTCTATCTGGGAAACTTAAATTGAAATATAAATAGAAAACCCTTCCATATTTAGAAGGGTAATCAATTTTTAAATCGGCTAGATATAAAGTAAATCTATTATTTTATTTCACTTTCAACTGAAGGCTTTTCAATCCGGATTCATCGGAAGTTCCGCCGTAGAAAATGGTGTAATCTCCTGCTTTCGGAGCCAAGTCATCTACTTTTTCGTCATAAAATTTAAATGAATCTTTAGAAACAGTTAATTGGACATCTTTTGTTTCTTTAGATTTAATCAAAACCCTTTCAAAGGCTCGTAAAGTCTTTACTGGTGCTGAATTATCATTATTTCTTTTCACATAAACCTGAATCACTTCCTCACCGTCTCTTTCAGAATTATTGGTAACAGGAATTGTAATCGTAACATTTTCATTGGAATTGATGGTATTTTTGCTCAATTTGGCATTTCCGTAAACAAATTTTGAATAGCTTAACCCGTGACCGAAAGCATACAACGGTTTTTCCGTCATATAACGATAGGTTCTTCCCTGCATATCATAGTTTTCAAAACCCTGATGTTTGCTGGTTTTAGATAAATTATTGTCGAGCTGTTCCAGATTTTTGTAGAATGTAACCGGCAATCTTCCGGACGGATTGTAATCTCCCGCCAAAACATCTGCAACCGCAGTTCCTCCGGCTTGTCCGCCATACCAAGCGTTCAGTAATGCATCATAATTTTTTTCATCCTGTTCCAAACCAAGCGAACTTCCTGTACAAAGCACAAAAACGACTGGTTTTCCTGTTTTTCTTAATTCCGTTAACAATTCACGCTGGACTTTTGGAAGGTCGATGGAAGTTTTATCACCGCCTTTGAAACCTTCTGCATTCACCATCATTTCTTCGCCTTCCAGACTTGGAGAAAGTCCGCCTGCAAAAATAATGACATCCGCATCTTTCACTTTTTCCCTTACTGCAGCGAAATTCACAGGGTCTTTTCTGTACACGTCAAAAGTGATGTTTACATATTTTCCTTTCTGACTATGACGCAATTCTATTTGATACTCTTTTCCTTTCTCCATTTTTATAGGAAATTCCGAAGGATGTCTTGCATCGGGACCTTTTCTGGTGGCTATTTCTTTACCGTCAACGAAAAGTGTATAAACATCGGATGTTGAGGGTGAAAGAATCACATCGCCCGTATAAGGACTTTTGAAAACTCCGGAAATGATGGACGAAGTATTTTCTCTTCCCACATTCGGAGCAAGCTGAGTTCCGCCAAAGCTGTTGTAGTTGATTCCTGTTTTATTGACAGAAATATTCGCAGATTTTCCTTTAAATTCATTGTTGTTAAAAAACTCTACTTTCATTCCTTTCTCACCGTTTTTCTGGCTTAAAAAGTTTTGGTAAAGAGAGGTTCTGGAAGATGGGTCGGCAACTTCGGTTCCTTTTTCATAAATAACTTCAGCGTTTGGAAATTTAGTTTTGATTCCGTCCAAAATCGTTACGATGGATGAAGGTGTTCCGTTATAATTTCCCAACTGCATCAATCCGTCATCGGCGTTTGGACCGACAACAGCAATTTTTTTGATATTTTTATTTAAAGGCAAAATATTATTCTCATTTTTCATCAGAACAATAGATTTCTGAGCCATTTTTAAAGCCTGTTTTTTATGCTCTTCAGAATCCACAACAGTATATGGAATGGAGTTCCAGTGAACGGAAGATTTTGGGTCGAGCATTCCCAACTCAATCCAGCCTTTCAGAATTCGTCGCATCGAAATATCGAGGTCTTTTTCTGTGATTAATCCGCTTGCGAGAGATTTATTTAAATTATTATACGTGTCGCCACACTCTAAATCTGTAGAATGTTTCAGGGCGTCTGCAGCGGTAGTTTTTTCGTCAGGATGTGTTCCGTGGTACTGTTTCTGATAGAAATCTGCCAAAGCCCAGCAATCGGAAACAACCATTCCATCGTAGTTCCATTTTCCACGGAGAATTTCTGTCAGCAAAGTATTGTTGGCGCAGCACGGCTGTCCGTCGAATGCATTGTACGCACACATCACTTCCCTTACATTTCCTTCCAAAACCAATGCTTTGAAAGCCGGAAGATAAGTTTCGTACAAATCTCTTTTGGAAACTTCGGCGTTGTAAGAATGGCGGTTCCATTCCGGGCCGCTGTGAACGGCGAAATGTTTGGCACAGGCGTGGGTTTTGAAATATTTTGGGTCGTTTCCCTGCAAACCTTTTACCGCAGCAACGCCCAAAACAGAAGTCAAAAATGGGTCTTCACCGTATGTTTCCTGACCTCTTCCCCATCTGGGGTCGCGGAAAATATTGATGTTTGGCGTCCAAAATGTAAGTCCTTCGTAACGCCCGGTTTTCTGGGATTCATCAAACGATTTGTTGTATTTTGCCCTGGCTTCGTCAGAAATCATTTCAAAAGTTTTGAGATGTTCCGGAACGTCCCAAGTCGCTGCCATTCCGATGGCTTGAGGAAAAACCGTGGCTGTTCCTGCCCTTGCAACACCGTGAAGCGCCTCATTCCACCAACCATAACCGGGAATATCCAATCTGGGAACTGCTTTAGAATTATCCATCATCATTCCGATTTTTTCATCAACCGTCAATAATCCGAGAAGATTTTCGATTCTCTGCTCGACCGGAAGTTTGGGGTTCTGGAAAGGATATTTATAATTCTGTGCGGATGAGAAAGCGCAGATGAAGATTGATAAAGAAAACAGGACTTTTTTCATTAGATTTTATTTAGAATATCATCGAAATATCAAATTAGTTTCAAATAGAGAATTTCGATATTCGGTTGATAACAAATATAAGATTCTATTTTTAATAAATGTATTATTAACACTTAATTTGTCTGACAATTTTAAACCTATTTATATTTTAAGTTTAAATGTAAATCCGTTTCCGTCATATTGCTGAAATCTAATGGCTTTTGTCCTCATGAATCAAAATCTCTTTATTTCTGCGTGTTGAGATTCTTACGGAATGACAAAATGCTGCTGAAATTAATTATTTGTTATCAGACATAAATTTTAAAATAAACGAAACAGAAAAACCATCAGAAATCCGATGGTCTTTAATTATTATTTATTTTGATTATACCTTTGAAATTTCAAGAAAAGCTTGGTGATAACAAAATCAATCATTTTCTTTCTGCCGTATCCCGAATCTGTGCAGGATATCTTTCGCCAACAATTTTAATGGTCGCCAAAGCCGAATTTATTTTCTTCAATTCGTCATTTGTCAATCCAACGTTTGTTGCACCAATATTTTCCTGTAGACGATGTAATTTTGAAGTTCCCGGGATTGGAACAATGAACGGTTTTTGAGCCAACAACCAACCTAATGCAATTTGAGCAGGTGTTGCGTTTTTATCTGTCGCAATGGAAACAACTAAATCTACCAAAGCCTGGTTTGCCTCCCGGTTTTCTTTAGTGAAACGCGGCAGCATATTTCTGGTATCGTCTTTAGCCAATTCCACATCTGCGCTGATTGTTCCTGTCAGAAAGCCTTTTCCTAAAGGGCTGAAAGGAACAAAACCAATTCCTAATTCTTCCAATACAGGTATGATTTCGTTTTCAGGCTCACGATAAAACATAGAATATTCACTTTGCAAAGCCGTTATTGGCAGAACAGAATTTGCTTTACGAATGGTTTCTGCACTGGCTTCCGAAAGTCCGAAATGTTTTACTTTTCCCTGTTGTATCAAATCTTTTACGGTTCCTGCAACGTCTTCAATAGGCACATTCGGGTCGGGTCTGTGTTGATAAAACAAATCAATAACGTCCGTTCTCAATCTTTTTAAAGATGCTTCGGCAACTGCTTTGATATTTTCCGGACGACTGTCCAATCCTTGTCTTCCGTCTCCATTTTTGAATCCAAATTTTGTAGCAATGACAACTTCTTTACGCAACGGTTCGAGCGCCTCACCAACTAAAAGTTCGTTTTCGCCATAACCTTGTGCCGTGTCGAAGAAAGTAATTCCGTTTTCAACTGCCGAACGAATCAGCTTTATGCTTTCGTCTTTTGCCGGTGCATTTGGAAAACTTAATCCCATACAACCAAAGCCCAATGCAGATACTTCTAAACCTTCTTTTCCTAATTTTCTTTTGTTCATTTTTATTGATTTTAAATTTTGATGAAACAAAGTTGGTTCAATAAAAAATGAATGGATTTGTCATTTGGCAAAAAGTGATTTTAACGGATATTTTTTCTTATCCTGCTCAATGAAGACTGTGTAATCCCAAGATAAGAGGCGATATAGGATAAAGGAACACGATTGACCAAGGTTGGAAATTTCTGAATAAAATCAAGATAGCGTTCCGCTCCATCCTGCGAAACCAGTTCGCTTCTCCTGATGATTTTTTCACTATGATGTTTGGCGACTATTTTTTGAATAATTTTATCCCAATTTATTATTGTCTGGGAGATTTCTTTCCAATCCTGTTTTGAAAAAACAATCAATCTGCAGTCTGTTATAGCTGACAAATATTCAGACGGTGTATAAATTTCGTCGATTGCATTTCCTGATAAAATCAAATGATTTTCATCAATGAAATATCTTGTAATTTCCTCGCCCTTATTATTGTAATAGAAAACCCGAATAACGCCGTCGATTAAGAATCCAATCTGTTTCACAGTTTTTCCGGCCTCCCAATAGAATTCATCTTTTCGGAGTTCTATTTCTTTGGCTTTGCTTTTTATGAAATCCAGTTGTTGCTTGTTCAGATTATCAAATTGCAAGATATAATCAATCAATTTTTCCATTTGATAAAATTACAAATAGTTGTTCATCATGTATTTGACATTTGGCAAAAAATGTGATTTGACAATTTAAAATCGACAGAATTTTTAAATAAAGATATCAGCTTCATTCAAAATTATATTAATAAAAAAACCACCAGAAATCTGATGGCTTTTATGATTATTAGTTTGAATATTCACTTTCCGGCGCTCCGAGATAACTTGGTTTCAGTCCGCCTGTGTTGATTAATATTTTTTCTAAGACAATTCCCGGTTCCAGAACACGGAATCGTAACGTATGTTTTCCAGGTTGGGAAATCTGATGTTTCGTTGAAGACCTGATGATATGCTCGGATTGCCATCTTCCCAATTCACCTTTGTAATGACCATTGAAATTGACAACCTGCGGAGTTCCGCCATCAAAGGAAATCTCATAACGCAATCCTTTATTATGATTAAAATTCAACGTTGGGGCTAATAACAACTGCACTTCAAATTCACCTTTGGATTCAAAATTCATATCATATTCCAGATAAATATTTTCATCAGCTTTCGGATAAGCGTTTTGAGGGAAAGTCGTCACACCGGATTTGGTTTTTCCGAAATCAGGAATGACTTCCCAATGGATTCGGTCTGAATTGCTCATTCTGGCAAAATTTTCCGCTTCAATGGAAACATAACCGTTTTTCTCCTGAAACACTTTTTCTTTCGGAACTTCAGACTCAGAAACACGGGTAACTTCAGGCATTATATTTTCTTTTCCGTCAAACCAGGCTTTGTAACCTATCTTCATCTGGTCCATCATATGCTGCCATTTTCCGCCGGCAATGACGTTGTTATACTGATTGTCGAGATAAGCATTTCTGTCAAAACATTCTTTGACTTTATCCGCATAGACATTAGCTTTAACATCTTTTTTAGCTGCCAATTCTTTGTTTTTTGCCACTGCGTAATACATTTCATACAGATTGCTGCAAGCGTCAATCGGATATAAAACCAGCTGAAAATAGGCATCCTGATATTCTGCCGGAATCATCTCTTTCAAACGTAAAGCTTCTAATGCCAAAGACCTGTAATCATTTAAAACCGTTTCAAATTCATTATAATTTTGAAGACTGTAAGTTTTCCAATCCAATGTTTCTGGCGTTACACGGCGGTTATATTTTGAATAAAGATTAATCATTCCTGCAATTTCTTTGGCGTGCTTTTCTCCAAATTGCTGTGCAGCCCATTTTTCGGTATATTCTAAAAGATTTTTTGAATTGAATTGTTTCGGATTCCAGGCCATTTCCAGGAAAAAGCTGATTGGGAATTCCATCGGTTTTAAATCCCCGACATTGACGACCCAAACCTTATCCACTTTATGTTCGTAAGAAAGATTCATCTGTTCCCAAACTCTCTGAATCGGACTGATATTAATCCATTTTGAATTTCTCGGTCCGCCCACATAATCAAAGTGGTAATACATTCCGTAACCGCCTTTGTGTAAAGGTTTTGAAAGGTCCGGAAGTTTTCTCACATTTCCCCAGTTATCATCACAGAACAACAGAATAACATCGTCCGGAACGCGCATTCCTTTGTCATAATAATCCTGAACTTCTTTGTACAAAGCCCAAACCTGAGGCGTTTTCTCCGCTTTTTTTCCTGTTACGTCAGCAATAATTTTTCGCTGGTCTTTTACGATTTTTTCAAGTAATGAGATATTAGTTCCTTCTCCCATCGCTTCATCGCCGTCGCCGCGCATTCCCACTGTGACTAATTTTTCCCAGTTTTTGCTTCTTTCTAACCCCAATTTCCAGAATTCCTGCAAAACTTTCTCATTTTTCGAATAATCCCAGACGTTCGGTAAATTATTTTTCTTGATGTATCGATGCCAATCGGTTTGAGCCTGAGCCATCGGTTCGTGGTGCGAAGTTCCCATCACAATCCCCATTTCGTTGGCTAAAGGTCCGTTCAAAACGTCATCATCATAAAACGCTTTTCCCCACATGGCTGGCCAGATGTAGTTGCCTTTCATACGAAGAATCAGTTCAAAAACTTTTTCGTAAAATTTAGAATTAATTCCTCCAAAAGTAGCTCTCGCCCATCCTCCCAGCGAAGGTTCTTCATCATTCAGGAAAATGCCACGATATTCTACCGCAGGTTCTCCGTCGGTGTAAATTCCTTTTTTAAAGTATAGATTTTCTTTTTTCTCAACCGGAACATCCGCCCAGTAATACCAAGGTGAAACCCCGATTTGCTGGGACATTTCGTAAATTCCGTAAATCGTTCCCCGTTTGTCGCTTCCTGCAATTACAATCGCTTCGGAAACGCCGGGAAACGGATTGCTGATATTTTGAATGATAAATTTTTCATTCTTTCCTTTGATTGAAGTTCCATCAATTTTTTTAGCTTTAATTAAAGCATCAATGGTCTTGCTTTTCCCGGCTTCACCAATAATGATGAGCATTCCATTCGCCCCGGAATTTTGGGAAATAAGAGTAGGCTGAATACCTGTTACCTTTTGAAAATCAGATTGAAGATTCGCAACCGCACGAAGAATTCCTTTATCCGAATCGCTATCCGAAAACAGCATCAACCCTGAATTGTGCTCTTTCAACACAACCGAGTTTTCCGTTTTAGTAAAAGAAATAAAAGGGTCGGCGGCTTTTATCATCGTTGTAAAAACCAACGTTATCAAAAGAGAAAAAAAGTTAAAATTCGTCTTCATAATCAATATTTTATGAGTATTTTATTTTAATATTTACTTACCAATCATCCGTTCTGAATGGCGACGCCAGCAAACCTTCTTTATTTTGCAGATTGGCATCTTCGGGATTATTGCTCCACGCATATCGTACTGCAACCGGATTTTTGATTTCCTTGCTGGTTACAATGATTGTGTTGCCTTTAATTTTTGCTTCAGCCCAGACAAATTTTTTGTCGCTTCCGGCAATTGCAAAATGTTTCAGATTT
>QFQW01000087.1 GCA_003248755.1 Chryseobacterium sp.
TATAGAAACAGCAAAAATTAATTCTGAAGGTGCTTCAAGAATTATTGCAACAAAAACCAATATTTCTGTAGCCACAGTCAATGCAGAATCTGCTTCATCAGTTAGTTTAAGTGTTTCAAAAGAACTGACGGCTTCGGCAAGTTCTATGGCGAAAATCAGATACAAAACTTTATCAGGAATCAAATTTTCTGCATCAAGAGATTCGGGAGGAACAATTGATTCTATTTAAAATAATAAACGATAAACTTAGAAAACTCAGATTAAAATGATGACGTTAAGGATGATTTATAAAAGCATTTTGACTTTGATAATGTTTTTATCTGCGGCAAATCTGAAATCTCAATCAAAAGTAGATGTGGAATTCAATCCCAATATTGCCACGTATTCCATTGTCGAATATCTTGTAGCGAAGCATCAGGGAAGACTTTTCTATATCGATGGGAAATCAGACATCAGCTATCTTCCGCTCGCTGATTTGGCGAACAGGGAAATGGAAAAATATGATAATTCGAAAATCATCAAAGCGATGCAGGATTATCTGCAGGTTGCCGGCCAGCAACAGGATTTGACTTACCAGGTTTTATTGAAACACAATATTTTTCCGGCAAAAGGCTACGCTTTTCCGATTGAAGAGAATGATAATGCAAAGAAAGAAGCAGTGGAAAAATTCGCCGAACAGTTGAGAGAGTTTTATATCGAAAGAAATCTGGGGAAATTCTTCAAAAGCCAAAGTCATTTCATTGAAGGTGCGAAAAATGAAGTCAAAAAAAACATTCCTGCTGGCTATATGGCGGAGATGGAAAAATATTATGGACAGAAATTTCTGGCTTACAGATTTTACGTGAATCCATTTGATGTTTTGCCTTACAGCGAGGTTTTCTGGCACGGCAACGGACCAATGTTTAAGTCGGATAAAGGACAAATCGCAAATATGATTAGTAGTGCGTATGTTCCGTTGAAAAAGAAAAATAATATCAAAGATTACACAGAATTTGGATTCAATCATCCGGAAACGACCAACTTTTTAATCACACACGAGTTCGGTCATTCATTTGTGAATCAATATTTGGGGCAATATGAAGACAGGATTAACAAGAGCAATAATCTGATGTCCGAGGCTTTTATCAGCAAAATGGATGGACAAGGTTATTCTTACTGGCCGTCTTGTGTCGGCGAACATATCGTTAGAACAGGCGAAATCAGAATTGCTTTGGCGAATAGAAATCCTGAATTGGCAGAGAAATTAAGGCAGCAGCACATCAAGGAAAATTATTTTGTTCTGATTCCTGAATTTGAAAAGAAAATGGAAGTATATGAAAACAACAGGAAAAAATATAAATCGTTTAAAGATTTTGTCCCTGAATTGCTAACTGTTTTGGATGAAACAAGTGTCGAGAAAGTGAGAACAAAATTGGGTTTGTCTAATGAGAAATATGAAGTGACTTTAACCGTTAATGTTCCCGAAAATAGTGGCAATGTTTATATTACAGGTAATCAGTCAACTATCGGGAATTGGAATCCTAACGTCATTAAACTTAATAAAACCAGTGAAACAACGAGACAAATTACATTCAAAACTTACCCTGATTTGAAATTCAAATTAACCAAAGGAAGTTGGGAAACAGAAGGGAAAATCGACGGAATCGAAGAAGGGAAAGACGTTTCTTTGTCACTGGATAAAAATACAAGTCTGAATTACACCATTAAAAACTGGAAACAATAATAAAACAATCAATAAACTAAAATGCAGAAACAATTAGTGTTTTTACTTACAATCATTGCAGGTCTTTTCGCTTCAGAAGGAGATGTTAAAGGACAAAGTATTGATTTTAAGTGGGAAAAAGATTCTATTAATGGGAAATTGGTTGACAAAATCGCAATGAGCGTACCTTTTACTATTGAAAATAAAACGTATCGGTTTCAATTTGATTTAGGAGCTAATATGACTTTAATCTACGATAAATGTTTTGAAAAAACAGAATTTATTAAAAATAAGAAAACAGACCAAGCCATGAAAGCTGCGGGTCATCAAGTTTTCACGGTTGATAGTCAGAATTTCAGTGTTGGGGAATTAAAAGTTGAGAACTATAAACTTCACGGACTTTTGAATTTTGAGCAGGAAGAAGCTTGTGGCATTGTAGGAGCAGATTTGTTTCAAAACAAATATCTGATTATTGATTTTCCTAACAAGAAAATAACTGTAAGTGAAAAATTAAAAACCACTAAAAAAATTGATTTTGTTGACATCAAAATTATCAATAATAGACCCATCCTTCCTTTAGAGATTGATGGCAAAGTTTATCATTTTCAATATGATACAGGCGCAAGTATTTTTCCAATTGTTTCTTACAAGAAGAATTTTCAAAACTTAATTGACTCATCGGAAATTATTGAAAACTTTAATATTAGAAATTTTAATAATCCTTTAATTGTAAAAGCGATAAAAACTAATAAAAAAATCACCATAGGAAAATCATCATTTAATACCAAAGAGTTTTGGTTTACAGACGAAGATTACTTTTCCTTTGAGCAACAGGGAATCGACGGAATCATCGGAAACGTCTTTTTTCTCGACAAAACAATAGTCATTGACTTTAAAAATAAAAAATTCGGAATCATAATTTAAAAAAAATATACTACAATGATAAACATTCAAAACCTTTCAAAAGTCTATAAAACTGAAGATGTTCAAACTAATGCTCTTAATAATGTAAGCCTGCAAATCAAAGAAGGAGAATTCGTTGCGATAATGGGACCTTCAGGTTGCGGAAAATCGACTTTTCTTAATATTCTGGGATTGCTGGACAGCGCTTCATCAGGCTCATATCAATTTGAATCTGTTGAAACCATCGGAACTTCTGAAAAGAAAAAATCGGACATCAGAAAGAAAAATATCGGGTTCATTTTCCAGAATTTTAACCTGATTGATGAATTAACAGTTTATGAAAACATCGAATTGCCTTTGATTTACAACGGTGTTTCCTCCTCAGAAAGAAAAAGAAGAGTGGAAGAGATTATGGAGAAAATCAACATCGCTCACAGAGCAAAACATTATCCACAACAGCTTTCCGGAGGTCAACAACAGAGAGCGGCGGTTGCAAGAGCTTTGGTAACGAGACCAAAATTAATTCTTGCCGATGAGCCAACCGGAAATCTCGATAGCTCTAATGGAAATGAAGTGATGAATCTCCTTGCAGAACTTCACAGAGAAGGTTCTACGATTGCAATGGTAACGCACTCGTCTTACGATGCAGGTTACGCTTCCAGAATCGTGAATATGAAAGACGGCGAGATTTTCTCCGAAGAACATTCTTCCCAAAGAAAAGATGTTTTCGAAAAAGCGGATGCTAAGAATTTCGAAGGATAATGAGAGGCTTGCAAAAGTCAAAATAACGAATCAAAATAGAATCTTAACAGAAAAAGAACTATAAAAATGAAATTAAAATTTTTGACGATTATTATATTAATTTTTTTATCACAGAATGTTTTTGCACAGAATAAAAAATTACCAATTATCAAAGCGAATTCTTTACAAGTTGATATAAAAGATGATAATAAATTACAAAAAAATGCATGGAGAATTGTTCCCGAAGAAAAACTGGATGTGTACACAACTTCAGCAAAAAAAGTTACATTTTATACTGATGTAGATTCTATATCATTTAAAATTAATCCAAAGGTTGGGAAATATGACTTTGTGATTTTACTGAATGGGAAAGATTCTGCAAAGACTCAGATTAGATATCAGCCTTCAAGATTGGAAATTCTGAAAAAGGCAGAAAAATACAATTATGCCGATAACCGTTTTGTTCCGAAATTTAATTATCAATCACAGGATAATCCGAATCTTATAAAAATCAGAAAAGAGCTGAAATTAGATTCTATTGCAGGCAACGGAAATGAATTAAGCAAAATTTTCAATCTTATGCATTGGGTCCATAATCTGATAAGACACGATGGAAACAGCGATAATCCAACCCTTAAGAATGCAATAGACTTAATCAAAGTTTGTAAGAAGGAAAACCGAGGCGTCAACTGCAGAATGCTGGCTACCATACTCAATGAATGCTATCTTTCTCTTGGTATCCAGTCAAGATACATTACTTGTATGCCTAGGGAAACAAAATTTGATGACTGTCACGTCATTAATATGGTCTATAGTAAAGAACTGAATAAATGGATTTGGATTGACCCGACTTTTGATGCATATGTGATGGACGGAAAAGGCAATTTATTAGGAATTCAGGAGGTAAGGGAACGACTTATAAAAGGACAAGCATTGGTTTTAAATGCAGACGCCAATTGGAACAGGGAGCAGTTGCAGACAAAAGAAGGTTATTTGGAAACCTATATGGCTAAAAATCTATATAGATTACAAACTCCTTTAAACAGTGCGTATGATACGGAAACTTGGAAAAGTGGACAAGAAATAACCTATGTAGAGCTTCTGCCTTTAGATGGAATTGAACAGACTCCTCAGAAAAAGGAAGAGACCTATACCGAAACCAATGTTAAGTTCACTATTTATAAAACAAACAATCCTGATTTGTTTTGGACAAAACCTGAATAAAAAACATTCAATCAACTATTTTATAATTAAACCTTATAGGTTTTAAAATCTATAAGGTTTATCAAAATGCTAAACTATGCTCAATAACTGGCTCAAAATTGCCTTCATCAATTATAAAAAGAACTGGCTTTCCTCCATCATCAATTTGTTTGGATTAACGATTGGATTGACAGGATTCATGCTCATCCTGATGCACTGGAATGACGAAGAATCCTACGAAAAATGGAATCCTAAAAAGGATGATATCTATTATTTCCAGACTTATACCAAAAAAGATAATGTTTATGGTGGTGCTATTTCAATTCCTTTGGCAGAAAATGCATTAAAACAAATCTCGGAAGTTGAGGATTATGTTTTGATGAATGGTTCTGATATAGCCTATAAAATGACCACCAAACATAAGACTGCTTATCAGAAAGGCGGGATGTCGGTCACAGAGAATTTTTTCAATTTGTTCCCATTCAAATTAGTTGCAGGGAGTTATAAAGATGTTCTCAAAAATGATAACAATATTGCTATTTCTAATGTTGTGGCAAAAAATCTTTTCGGAAAAACGGATGTCGCAGGCGAAACTATAAAAATTAATACAACAGATTATATTGTTACAGCAGTCTATGAACTACCGGCTGGAAATAGTCAAATGAAACCTGATTTTGTCTACAAACCTGCTGAGCAAATCAAAAATGATAAAGAAGCTTGGGGAAATTTCAATTATGCCAGCTTTTTTTTACTGAAGAAAGGTGCAGACCCAAGAAGCTTTGAGAAAAAATTCCTTGATATTATTATGCTGCGGGCAAAAATAAACTCTAAAGGTTCGGGAATGACACCTCAGCAATTTATTGATACTTACGGACCGACAGACTCATTACTGACGCCACTTGATAAGATAAAACTGCATTCAGAATCAACTTGGTTCGGGAAACCGGATTTCAAATCATTGATGATTCTATTTACATTATCCGTTCTGATTGTGATTTTATCGGCCATTAATTTTATTAATCTTAAAACAGCGCAGGCTTCTCAGCGTGCGAAAGAAATTGGTGTAAGAAAAGCGATTGGAAGTACAAAATCCAGTTTGGTTCTTCAGTTTTTGTTGGAAACTTTCCTGATTTGTTTTGCGTCATATCTTTTATCATTAGCGCTTACAGAACTTCTTTTGCCAAGTCTCAATAAGTTTTATAACAAGGAAATTGTGATGAACGACTGGCATATTTACTTCTATTCATTTGCAATGGTAGTTTTGGTAACTGCAGTTTCCGGTCTTATTCCGGCTCTATATTTATCCAATTTCAAAGCAATAGAAACCTTGAAAGGAAACTTTGCAAGAAGCAGAAACGGCGTTTGGCTCAGAAACGGAATCCTGACTTTACAGCTGATTATTTCTTCCTTTTTTATCATCGGCGGATTGATTGTCAACCAGCAGGTAAAACATATGATGAATAAAGATTTAGGATTCAACGGGAATCAGATTTTTCAGATTAATTTCAATGAATTCAATAACGGAAAACCTTGGCTGAAATATGAAAGACTAAAAACTGAAATAGCTAAAATACCGGGTGTAGAAAGTATTTCTTTTTCAGAAGCGCCTCCGGGAACCAATAATCAGAGCAGTTCGAATATGGATTATTTGAATACCAGTATTCAGGCTCGCCACGGTTCTATCGACTACAATTATCTTCAGTTTATGAATATTAAGCTTCTGAAAGGACGCTGGCTAAATCCTAAATTATCATCAGATACAATTGACAATGCACTGGTTAATGAGGCTTTTGTGAAAAAGTTCGGATGGACTAATGAGCAGGCAATGAAAAGAGAAGTCAGACCAGGATTTGATAACAAACCTTATCATATTATAGGAATTGTGAAAGATTTCAACATCAGAAGTTTGAAAAGTGAAGTAGAACCGATGATTTTCTTCCACTACAGGGAAACCGAATGGAAACGATTCAATATGAATAATATCCAGCTCAAACTGAAATCGGATGACATCGACGGAACGGTAAAAAGACTGAAAGTCTATTGGCAAAACCATGTTGAACCGGGATATCCATTTAATTCTTATTTTATTGATAAGCAATTTGCCAAGACCTTTGAAACCTATCAAAAGCAACAAACGCTTTTCACTATTTTGAACGCCATGGTTTTGATAGTAGCATTATTAGGATTATTCGCTTTGTCATCATTGATGATTGAACAGAAACTGAAAGATGTTGCGATTAGAAAAACTCTTGGAGCATCAGACGGAACTTTGGTTTTCGGACTCACGAAACAATTCCTCTGGATTACCTTGATTGCTGTTTTGATTAGTATTCCAATCAGTTATTACCTGATGAATGAATGGCTGAAAGATTTCGCCTACCGAATCGATATGCCTGTTTTCCCATTCGTCCTGAGTTTGATTTTATTATTGATTCTGACATTCGCAGTTGTGAGCATCAAAGCTTACCAAGCAACGAAAGTGAATCTTGTGAAATATTTGAAATATGAGTAAAAGAACCCGAAGGGTTCAATATCAGTAGCCGTAGGTGAAACCTATGTAACCATTTACAACTAATAATTAATCATTATGTTAAACAACTGGCTCAAAATCGCCTTCATCAACTATAAAAAGAACTGGCTTTCCACTCTTATCAATCTGTTTGGTTTGACGATAGGATTGACAGGATTTATGCTCATCCTGATGCATTGGAATGATGAAGAATCCTACGAAAAATGGAATCCGAAGAAGGATAATATCTTTGCTTTCCAAACTTACAACAAAGCAGATAATTCTTACGGGAATAATATCTCTTATCCAATGGCGGAACGTGCTGTGAAAGTGATTCCTGAAGTTAAAGATTATGTGTTGTTCAATGGCTCGGGAATGGGTTATAAAATGACCACAAAAGCCAAGACGGTTTATCAGCAGGACGGGATGTCTGCCTCTGAAAGCTTTTTCAATTTCTTTCCATTTAAATTGGTCTCCGGAAGTTATAAAGATGCTTTGAAAGGCGATAATGTAATGGCTATTTCCACAAAAGCGGCTAAAAATCTTTTCGGGAAAACCAATGTTGCGGGAGAAACGGTGAAAATCAACAATAAAAGTTTCGTAGTTACTGCCGTTTATGAGCTTCCAAAAGGAAACAGTCAAATCAATCCGGAATTTGTCATTACACCTTTTGAGCAGATGAAAGGCGACAAGGACCAATGGGGGAATTTCAATTACGGATGTTTCTTTATGCTGAAGCCAGGCACAGACCAGGAAGTGTTGCAACAAAAATTCTTAAAAGACATTTTCGAGTACAGAGCAAAGCTGAGCAACGAAGGAGCTGGTGTTACAGTCCAGAAATATTTGGAATTGTATGGGCCGACAGGAAGTTTATTCACGCCTCTTGATAAGATAAAACTGCACTCCAAAGCGTCTTGGTTTGGCGTAGGAGATTTCAAAACGATGATGATTCTGTTTACTCTTTCAGTTTTGATTGTGATTTTATCGGCCATTAATTTTATTAATCTTAAAACAGCTCAGGCTTCTCAACGTGCCAAAGAAATAGGCGTAAGAAAAGCGATTGGAAGTACAAAATCGAAGCTGGTCCTTCAGTTTTTATTGGAAACTTTTTTGATTTGTTTTGCGTCATATATTTTGGCTTTGGCTTTAACCGAGATTCTGTTGCCAGGTTTCAATAAGTTCTACAATAAGGAAATCGTAATGAACGATTGTAATATTTACTTCTATTCATTTGCGATGGTATTGGCAGTTACATTGATTTCAGGTTTGATTCCGGCAACTTATTTGGCCAATTTCAAAGCGATAGAAACCTTGAAAGGAAATTTCGCCAGAAGTAAACACGGCATTTGGCTGAGAAACGGGATTTTGACGTTGCAATTAATCATTTCGTCATTCTTTATCATTGGTGGTTTAATCGTGAATTCGCAAGTGAAATATATGATGGACAAAGACTTGGGTTACAATGGGAAACAAATCCTATTGATTAACTTCAGTGAGAATGTTGAAAAACCCTGGCTGAAATACGAACGCATCAAAAACGAAATGAAGAAAATCCAGGGTGTGGATGCCGTTTCTTACGGAGAGGCAGTTCCAGGAAGCGGCAGATTCAGCAATTCCAATATAGATTATATGGACAAAAGCATCTTTGCTCAGCATGGCTCTATGGATTACAATTATCTCCAGTTTATGGGAGTTAAATTAAAAAAAGGGCGCTGGCTGAATCCAAACCTTGCGTCTGATACAATGACCAATGTTTTAGTGAATGAAGCTTTTGTGAAAAAATTTGGCTGGACAGATGACCAGGCTTTAAAAAATGAATTTCGTCCGGGATTTGATTATAAACCGTATCATATTGTCGGGATTGTAAAAGATTTCAATATCCTGAATCCGCGCAGAGCAGTAGAGCCAATCATCTTTTTCCATTACAGGGAAACGGAATGGAAACGATATAATGTTTATAACATTCAGTTGAAATTAAAAGCAGATGATATCGACGGAACTTTGAAAAGAATCAAAGCTTATTGGCAAAATAATGTGGAACCGGGTTATCCTTTTGATTATTTTTTCATTGATAAAAAGTTTGCACAGAGTTTCGAGAAATACCAGAAACAACAGACGTTGTTCACTATTCTTAATGCTATGGTTTTGATGGTTGCTTTGTTAGGATTATTTGCATTGTCTTCATTGATGATTGAACAGAAACTGAAAGATGTCGCTATCAGAAAAACTTTGGGCGCATCAGACGGAATTTTAATTGTTGGATTGACAAAACAATTCCTCTGGATTACGTTCATTGCAGTTTTAATCAGTATTCCAATCAGTTATTATCTGATGAATGAGTGGCTGAAAGATTTCGCTTACAGAATCGATATGCCGGTTTTCCCATTCGTCCTTAGTTTGATTTCATTATTGGTTCTGACTTTCGCCGTTGTGAGCATCAAAGCTTACCAAGCGACAAAAGTGAATCTTGTGAAATATCTGAAATACGAGTAAAATTTAGAATCCCTTTTTATGAAATACATTTTAATTGCAATATTTTTTATGTTCGGAATTGGTACAGTCTATTCTCAAAATAGCAAGAAAATAGACGAATTACTTTCAACATACGAAAGCATCAACCAGTTTAACGGCTCTGTCCTGATTGCGAAAAAAGGAAAAATCATTTTCGAAAAAAGCTATGGTTATAGAAATGCGGAAAAAGGAGAAAAGAACACAAACAACAGTCAGTACAAAATTTTTTCTACTACAAAAATGTTTACTGCAACTGTAATTCTAAAATTAGTGGAGCAGGGAAAACTTTCTTTGGATGATAAGCTTTCAAAATATTATTCCAATTTCCCAAATGGAGACAGTATTACTTTAAAAAATATGCTTTCGCATACGTCGGGAATACCCGAAACAGACGACTCAGAAAATACCAAAAATGAAGAAACATTTTTAAAATATATTATTCAAAAAAAAATGGATTTCTTACCTGGCAAAAGTTGGGGTTATTCCAATTCCAATTATTATTTGTTAGGATATATTATCAAGAAAGTAACAGGATTGGAATATGATAAAGCCATTGAAGAATTTATATTGAAACCCTTAAAAATGAGTGCAAGCGGATTCCACTTTAATGAACTGAAAAGTGAGAATAAGGCTGTGGGATATGAATTTATTGATGGAAAGAATTCCAATAGAGCGTTACTTTTCAAAACAGACCATCCTTTTGCGGCGGGAGCAATGTACTCTACCGTTGAAGATTTGTACAAATTCGGTGAAGCTTTATATGGAGGCAAAATTATCAGTAAACAAATGCTGGAGACAATGTACACACCATATCTTAATGACCATTATGGTCTCGCGCAGGAAATCTACAAAACTCCAAATTCTGATATCGTTCAAGTTGGACACGGTGGCGGCGGTCCGGGTTACAAATGCAGATTTGTAAGGGATTTGAAAAATGATATTACCATTATAATATTAATCAATTCCGAGATGATATCAGGAAAGGCAGCGGATAATCTAACAGACATTATTTACAATAGACCGTACACGACAATAAGTAAGACCAAAATAAACAGAATAGATTTACAAAAATTACAGGGCATCTATTCTTTCGAATCAGAAAACTATTATATCAATGTCATTAATGAAACAATGGTTTTTAATGGAGGTGGAATCCCAAGAATGCCATTAACTCCAATTTCTAAAACAGATTATAAGCTTTTCGAAAATTTTGATTTAAGATTCAATGCAGATGACACAGTTACGATAACTAATGCTCAAGGCTCAAAAACCATTAAAAAGATGTCGGATGTGTTTCCTTGGGGAATCATAGGAACGGCAACGCCAAGTGGTTGGGATGGGAAAGATATTGTTTTAGAGACTCAAAAAAGCAATCCTGATTTTTACTATCTCAAGAATTATAAATTGAAAGCAGGAGATTTAAGATTTCGTTTGAATAATGACTGGGCGAATAGTTTAGGACTCAATAGTGATGATGAAAGTATTTGTTATGATGGTTATAATATATTGATTAAAGAAGATGGGCTTTATGATATTGTATTGGATATGAGCATTAAATCTAAACCCCAATATTCAATTAAAAAAGTAAACTAATAATCACATGTTAAAAAACTGGCTCAAAATAGCATTTATCAATTACAGAAAAAACTGGCTTTCCACAATCATCAATATTTTGGGATTGAGTGTTGGGCTGTGTGTTTTCTTATTGATTTTCATTCATTGGCAGGATGAAAAATCCTACGAACAACATAATCCGAATAAGGACAATATCTATCTAGTAGAAAATAAAAATGAAGATTTTGGAACAATGGTCGTTTCCAGTTATCCGGAATTGACGGTTTCCAAAGAAAAATTTTCAGAGATAGAAGATTATACTATTGCTAATATTTGGAGTGGTTACAAAACCCGTTTGATGGCGGGTGATAAATCTGCTTTTGTAACATCTTGTCGTGCATCAGATTCTGTTTTCGATTTTTTTCCATTCGAGAAAGTAGCGGGAAGCTTTAAAAACGCCATCAGTGATAAGTCGAAAATGGCAATATCAGAAGAAACGGCTAAAACACTTTTTGGAGATGAATATAAAAACTGTGTTGGGAAAACGGTGATTCTGGATGAGCCTAATACGAAACCAATTGTTGTGACAGCTGTTTACAAAAATCCTGAATCAAATAGTGTCTTAAAGCCAGGATTCATAATGCGAAATCAAGGTTTAGAAGGAAATGGTAACTCTAATACACAGTGGACAAATTATAGCTACGTTGGCTATTTCAAACTAAAACCGGGAACTGATGTTAAGAATCTGGAGAAAAAATTGTCCGATTTGATGGCTGAGCAGGAAAAAATTGCAACGGAAAGTTGGGGCGAAAAATATGATGCGACGAAGAAGGCAGAAGTTTTCCTAACTCCAATCAGCAAAATGAAATTGGATGCTAAAAGTGAGGGTGTAAGCAAAGGAGATAAGAAATCGATAATGATTTTATTGAGTTTATCTGCGTTGATTTTGTTATTGTCAGGAATCAATTTGATTAATCTTAAAACAGCGCAGGCGTCTCAAAGAGCAAAAGAAGTTGGTGTGAGAAAAGTGGTTGGAAGTACAAAATCAAGATTGGTTTTACAGTTCTTACTGGAAACTTTTATGATTTGTTTCGTAGCATATATTGTTGCTTTTGCAATGGTGGAGTTCCTGCTTCCTGATTATAACAAATTCCTTAACAAAGAAATTAAATTAAATGATTCCAAACTGTTTATTTATACGGGATTGTTATTAATTGTTTTTTCATTAATCTCAGGATTGATTCCTGCACTTTATTTGTCAAATTTTAAGCCTATTAATACTTTGAAAGGTAATTTCGCAAGAAGCAAAAGTGGTGTTTGGTTAAGGAATTCTATTCTGACTTTGCAGTTGATTATTTCATCGTTTTTCATCATTTGTTCCTTGATTATTCATACTCAAGTGAGTTATATGATGAACAAAGATTTGGGATTCAAAGGTAATCAGGTAGTTAATATTCAATTCAAAAAAACTGATTGGCAAAATGATTATAATTCAAAAAAATATATCCGACTGAAAAATGAAATTTCAAAAATCGAAGGCGTAGAAGATATAACAGGTTCTGTCAATTCTATAGGATTAGGACTTGCAAATGCCTCAAGTGTGAAAAATGCTTTGGATACAACAAAATCTATTCCTAATGTATTGGTTGGAGGAATAGATTATAACTATTTCAAATTTTACAAAATGAAATTCGTTTCTGGTCGTGATATCGAGTTGCGTTTTGCTTCTGACACCATTTCCGGAACTATTGCTAACGAATCTTTCATCAAAAAAATGGGTTGGAACAAAAATCAGGCACTTGGAAAAGAAGTTTATCCTGGTTGGGAGCGGAAAAAAAAGTATAAAATCCTTGGTGTTGTCAAAGATTTCTACATCAATGGTGTTGATAAACCAGTTGAGCCAATGCTATTTTTCAATTATGACAGAAACTGGGCAAAAAACAATATGAACAACCTGCAGATAAAAATCTCTAAAAACGATATCAACGGAACGTTGGAACGTATCAAAGAATTTTGGACAACCAAAGCAGAACCAGGCTATCCTTATGATTATCAATTTGTTGATAAACAGTTCGCCAAAACCTTCGAGAAGTTCCAGAAACAGCAAACCTTGTTTACTACTTTGAATGTTGTGGTTTTGGTCATTGCATTACTTGGATTATTTGCTTTGTCATCATTATTAATAGAGCAAAAACTGAAAGACGTTGCTATCAAAAAAACTTTAGGCGCGGACGAAAAAACAATTGTCTGGGATTTGACTAAAAGGTTTTTGCTGATTTGTGTCATTGCCGTTTTCATCAGTATTCCATTCGGCTATTATGCGATGAATGAATGGCTGAAAGATTTCGCTTACCGAATCGATATGCCGGTTTGGCCTTATGTTTTGAGTTTGTTTTTATTATTGATTCTAACTTTTGTAGTCGTAAGTTTCAAAGCTTATCGTGCAACCAAAATCAATCTTGTCAAATATCTGAAATACGAATAATAATTATTAATGGTTAATTGTCAATTACTAATTAACCATTCACAATTAATAATTAATCATTATGAAAAAATTACTCTTCATACTACTAATCAATCTTCTTCCCGCTCAGCAGAGTTGGACGCTCAAACAATGTCTGGATTATGCTTCAGCCAATCATCCATTGGTAAAACAATCTACGGTTAATATTCAGAAAAATGAAAGACAGATTTCTGCCGCAAAAGGAATGCTGTTGCCGTCTGTGGATGCTGGAGTCAATCACAATTATAATTTCGGAAACGGAATCAATCAGCAGAATAACCAGCGTGAAGCCATCAATACGCAAACCGATAATCTCTACGCACAAGCCAATTGGGAACTGATGAACTGGCGGAATTACCTCAATATTTCTTTGTCCAAAATCAATAGGGAAAGCTCGACTTTCAAAATGAAACAGGCTCAGAATGAAGTTAAACTGAATGTCATTCAGATGTTTTTCACTTATCAGAACAGCAAAAGCTGGCTCGAGGTTTTAGAAACACAGCTTTCCGGAATTGAAGACCAGATTAAAAGGACTGAGAAAGAAGTCGAAATCGGGAACCGCCCGAAAAGTGACATTTACGATATCAAAGCCAACCTTGGAACAATGCAGGAACAGTGGGTTTCTGCGAAAAATCAGCGTGACCTTTCAAAGATTAATTTGCTCAATGCATTGGCAATTACAAAAGATACTTTGAATTTCAAAATGACTGAAGAAAATTTGGCTGATTCCAATTTCAACGATGCTAATTTTATCCAAAATCTTCTGGAAAAAAATCCTGCTTATCAAACGACTCTTGCAGAAATCAAAGCCCAGCAGAAAAGTGTAGAGGTTGCAAAATCTGCTTATCTGCCAACATTGAACGGTTCTTACATTTGGTCAAGTTTTTACAACAAAGTGTTGGGACAACCTGCTCCAGCCAATTTCTCTGACCAAATTAAAACCAACAAAAACCAACAATTGGCTTTCGGACTCAATATCCCGATTTTCAACAAATTACAAGTGAAAAACAATGTCGAGATTGCCAAGCTGAACGTCATCAATTCCAATTACGATAAAGACATTGTCATCAATAATTTGACTCAAAGTATCAATTCTATCAAAGCACAATTCCTGAATGCCCAGGAAAAATATAATCTTTTGGAAGCCAATTTCGAAAACCAAAAATTATCATTCCAGAAATCCGAAGAAAAGTACAAAGAAGGATTAATGGATGCCTATACATTTTTCGTAGTAAGGAACAACTGGCTTCAGGCGAATTATAACTTGATTAACAGTAAAAATGACGTTGTCCAGCAGACAGAACTGCTCAAAGTTTTTGAAGCTGGCTTATAACATTTAGATTCACAATGTCAGTCTGAGCGGAGTCGAAGACTTTCATCAAAAAATTCTTATTATTATTTTCTTATGAATCCTTCCGAAGACTCACACTTTGGAGGGATTTTTTATTTTACTCATTTTGGGCACCTATTTCCACCTTCCACTCCCGCTTTTTTTTGTCATTGCGAACAAAGTGAAGCAATCTGATAGAACTTTTGTACAATCGCAATAACAGAAATAGAGCTCCGTTCAAACCTAACGAAGTGGTTCATCGATTCCATAAAATAAATTATAAAGACGAGATAAGTCGGGGCGCAGATTCGACATCAATACAACAATTATCCTAAAACACAATTTTGTCATTCCGTAGGAATCTAGACTGTTGAGATTGACTTCGTCGAACCACTTCGTTAGGTTTCCTACGGAATGACAAACTGGATGTTTTTAATTTTTTTCTTTGATGAGCGAAGCGTCTTTGTGAACCTTAAAATATTTTCAATAATGATAAAAAAATCTTTGCAATCTTTGCGTTCAAAAATAAAAATTAATTCCAATTTTAATATAAGCGA
>QFQW01000088.1 GCA_003248755.1 Chryseobacterium sp.
CAAAATTTGTTCTACAGTTTTCACGAGGAAAACACAAATAACAAATTAAAATTTTTACAAATGAAAAAATTAGATGTTTTACAAATGGAGAGTTTGCAAGGTAGTAAATCTTGGTGTAGCGAAAATACGGCATTTTTTATTATGGGAGTTGCGGTTGGAACAGCTTTAGCTGGTTCAGGAGTTGGAACTGCTGCAGGAGCCGCATTACTTTATAGCTGTGTATTTTAGTTAGATCCAATTAACTTTAAATTTTACAAAAATGAAAACATTAGATTTAAATTCTTTAGAACAAATTAATGGTGGAACATCAGGATGGAATGCATTTCTTTCTGGAGTCGCTTGTGGATACGGTTTAGCTACAGCTGCGACTGGCGTTGGGGTTGCAATAGCGATAGTTGGCTGTTCTACATTTTTTCTGCCTTAAAGATTATTTCAATCGTAAGAACTTGTCTTAAACTAGGCAAGTTCTTTTAATATAAACTCAAAGTGATGTTAGATAGAAAATACACAAAATATATTTTTTTAATAATAGCAATTACAAATGCCTATTTTCAATTGTCTGAAAATCCAATAAAATATAAAAATTGGATTAGTGCTATAATTTTTCTTGTTTTGGCAATTATGCATTTAATTTATGAAAATAGAAAAGTCAAATAATGAAAAATTTTCTGATTTTCTCTACTGTCATTTTATGCTATTTATTCTTGACTTTTCTAGACAAAACATATATCTCAACAAGCTCAAAAATATTCGACTTCCTGTCCAGAGATTATCCCAATGATGTTGTTCAAAGTTATATGGAAAGCCAGAAAAAATGGTGGTGGGTTTCTTATGCGGTTACGCCCATACTAATTGGTGCCAAAGTTTTGCTGGTTGCGTTTTGTCTTAATTTTATAAAACTTTTGGATTTGGAAGGATTGGAAAAAGTGAGGTTTTCGGATTTTGTTTTTCTGGCGCTTATTGCAGAAATTGTTTTTTTGTTGGCTGGTTTTTACAAGTTTGTCAATTTTCATTGGATAGATACAGATTATACTTTGGAAACACTTCAGACCTACTATCCTATCTCACTTGCTAATATTCGGGAGCATGTCTCTACAGAAAAATGGCTGGCTTATCCATTGCAATTGGTCAATCTTTTCGAACTTTTCTATTGGGGGATTTTGGCTTGGGGCATTTATGAGCTTTCTGACCAAAAAGTAAAGCCTCTCAAATCTTTCGGCTTGGTTGCAATGACCTATGGTGTGGGACTGCTGTTTTGGGCTGGAGTCGTAAGTTTCTTAATTCTTAATGCACAATATTGATGTGAAAATTGATAAAGGAACACTTTCTTTTATAGGTTTTGTTTTGTGTTCAATAGCATCTACATATCTATTGATTGAAATGATAATAAGTTGGAAAAGCGAACTTGGAGATATAAAAATTCCATCTATATGGATAATTGTAACATTATTGTATTATAATAATTGGAAGACAAATGGAAAAAGAAAAAACTCTGGAGTTTCTTAATAAATATAATTATAAATTCTATGAAGAGAATCATAAAATTGTTGTAAAACTTGATTTTTCACAACGGGTTTATTTGGACTTCTCAGAAAATGCTAAGCTGAAAGTAACAGACAGACTTACTGGTTGGAATTTTCTTACCGGTTTACTGAATATGAGTTTGAAGAATGCAGTAATTTATAATGCTATAATGTCTTTTTTCGCAGGCGTAATAATTTTGATTGTCAATTCTAAAGAAATAAATAGCAGTCTGTTAATTGTTTTTGGATTCTGTACAATTCAATATCTATTTTTTGCAATTTATTATCTCATTAAATTAGAATCATTTAAAATTCAGCTGATGCAAAACCAATGATGTAAATCAAATGAAAAATAAAAAAAATCTAAAAATATTTGCTGTTCTGATTCCTGTCCTAATGATAGGAATTATAATTTACCTCTTTTCTAATTTTCAGAAAAAGAAATCAAAAATAGAAGCGCTGAAAAGTATTCCGATGTTTTCCGTGAAAGATATTAACGGCGATACTGTTACCAATAATAATCTTCCGGATGGAAACAAAGTTCTGGTTTATTTCAATCCAGATTGCGAATACTGCCAAGCTGAGATGGATGAACTGTCTAAAATTAAAATCAATGGAAAACATAATAATATAAAATGGATAATGTTTACCGATAAACCATTGGATGAAATCAGAAAATTTGCAGAGAAATATAATCTAGATAAAGCAGAAAATATAAAATGGTGCAACGACCCAAAATCTGAAATTTACCTCAAATTTGCAATGACAGGAATTCCTTATTTCCTAGGATATAATGCCGAGAGCAGACTAGTACATAGAAGTACTGGGGCAATAAAAATAGAAAAAGTTTTAAAGGATTTTGATGAAAATTAATAAGTTAATTCATAAAACATTTTCTCTTCAAAAAGACCAAACCGATTGTGGTGTTGGATGTCTGCAGTCTTTGGTAAGGTTTTATGGTGGAGATATTTCTTTAGAAATACTTCGGGAAAAAAGCGGAACATCCAAAACTGGAACTACATTGCTTGGACTGTATCAGTGTGCTAAAGAAATTGGTTTTGATGCAAAAGGCTGTGAAGCTGATATCAATGCATTAATAGAACACGGTGAACCAGTAATTCTGCACATTATTGTTGGCCAAAAATATGAACATTATGTTATATGCTATAATTATAATTCTAATGGAGATTCTAAATTTTGTATTGGAGACCCTACAAAAGGTATAGAATACTGGAGTAAGGAAGATTTGGAAATAGTATGGATTTCCAAATCTTGCCTGACACTGAAACCTAATGATAATTTACAAAAGATAGAGCACACCAACAAAGAAAAAGTGAAATGGCTGAAAGAACTTGTTAAAGAAGATAAAGAAGCATTTTATACGATTGTCTTTCTAGGCGTAATTTTTACATTGTTGGGGATGTCTATGTCTGTTTTCTCTCAAAAACTGATTGATGATATTCTGCCTAAAAGAAAGCTGAATGTTTTGTTTCTCAGTATTGGTTTTCTAGGTTTTCTTTTGTTAAGCCGAGTTGTCGTTCAGGCATTGAGGGAACTTTATATTATCAAACAGAGCAAAGCTTTTAATGAAAGAATCAATCAAAAGTTTTATTCATCCTTGTTATATCTGCCGAAAAAGTTCTTTGATAGTCGCAAAATTGGAGATTTTGTCGCAAGATTAAATGATACACAGAGAATCCAGAATGTCATTAAACTATTGATTACAAACACAGCAACAGATATTTTATCTGTTCTGATTTCAATTGGTTTTCTTTTTTATTATTCTTGGAAATTGGCGGTGTTTTGTCTGTTTGTTTCGCCATGGATTTTTTACCTGATTTTCCGGTTCAATCAAAAAATTATTGAATCTCAAAAAAATGTAATGCAGGCTTACAGTAGCAATGAAGCTAATTATATTGACAGCATCAGAGGAATAGGCGTCGTTAAAGGCTTTTCCATACAAGAACTTTTCTTGAAAAAAAATAAAATCATTTTTGGAAATTTTCAGGAGAAAATTTTTGATTTAAGTAAGCTGAATCTCAAACTTACACTTTATTCGGGATTAGGTTTAGTTTTTGTTTTATTGGGAATTTTGAGTTTTGCATCTTATAATGTTCTGAATGACGAAATTAAAATCGGTGAACTAATGGCAATCATTGGAATTTCTAGTTCCCTTTTGACATCCATTACAAATCTGGCTCTGGCAAGTATTCCAATTCAAGAAGCAAGAGTTGCTTTTGACAGAATGTTCGAATATTCTTCATTAGAAAAGGAAAATAATCAAGGAGAGAAGATTTCGAAGCTTACTTCTATTGAAATTAAAAATGTGGATTTCAGATTCAACGGAAGAAGTAAGTTATTGGATAATATTTCTCTGACTTTAGAAAAAGGTAAAATTGTTTGTTTATTAGGTGAAAGTGGAAATGGAAAAACAACAATTGCAGAAATCTTACAAAAAAACTATTATCCTGAAAGTGGAAATATTTTAATTAATAATCAATATAACTTGAATGATATTTCTACTGAAAACTGGAGAAGTTTTGTAAGTGTTGTTCCCCAAGATATTCAGCTTTTCAATGGCAGTCTTCTTGAAAACATTGTTTTAAATGAAGAGATTGATGAAAAGAAATTACAATCGCTTATTTCTTTAGGTTTTGATAGATTTATGAATTCTTTACCTCAAGGTTTTATGACGATAGTGGGAGAAGAAGGAATCAATTTATCAGGCGGACAAAAACAACTATTGGGTTGGATGCGGGCTTTATATCATACTCCTGAATTCCTTATTCTGGATGAACCCACTTCATCACTGGATGAAGCTAATCGTAACTTTATCTATAGCCTTGTCCGGAAAATAAAATCAAATAAAATTATTTTCATTATAAGTCATCATTCTGAAGACATAAGGAATATTGCGGATGAGATTTTGTTATTAAAAGATAAGCAGATTCAGAAGTTAGTTTAATATGTTATCTCAAATAGGATCTAATTGAAATCCGATTTAAAAATTCAAAAACAATTTTGGATTGATTGGCTGATTGTTTTTATGAACCTCATAATGAAGATGAGGTCCTGTGGAACGCCCTGTGTTTCCGGATTTAGCGATGATTTGACCAACTTTAACTCTGTCGTTGGTTTCTACCAAAACTTCGGAAAGATGTCCGTATAAAGTCGCTAATCCATTGTTGTGCTCTATAATCACACAATTTCCGTAACCACCTTTTGCTCCGGCAAAAATCACTTTTCCGGAAGCAGCGCATTTTACCGGGCTTCCGTAGGCAACAGCGATGTCTAATCCTTTGTGGAACTGCATTTGGTCTTTCTCAGCAGGGGCATTACTGGACGCATTTTTGTCTTCTTTTACAATCGCTTGTCTTTTTACAACATTTCCAAGACTGTCTTTTTCTTCGGAGATATTGGAATTGTTGGCAACTTCTGTGGATTTTGGAGGAATTGGATTTTTTCTGATTCCAAAATTTGAGGAAATATAACCGTCAGTCGGAATTCCCAAAGGGATTTGCTGTAATCTTTGCTCCAGATCGATAAGATATTGGCTGTATCTGTTGCTGACTTTTGCTAAGTAAACTTCGTTTTCCAAACTGTCTTTTGCGAGTCTTTCGATTCTAAGGTCGGAAACGTTTTTTGATTTTAGGAATCCGTCGATACTTCTGATACTTTGGTCGACCAATGCGAGGTCGGTTTTCAGTTGCAGATGGTCGATGCTGTCTTTTTCATTATTGATTTTAACAAGATTCACCTGATAGACTTTGTCATCTTTTCCGTTATAGAGTTTTGCGATAATAACGGCTTGAATAAAACAAGCAACCAAAAGCAATATAAAGACAATATTTTTTTTCTTCTTCGATTTCAGAAATTGGACCATTAATTGATTTTTAAAATGGACTGCAAAAGTAAGAAATTTTTATTTTTATCAATGTTAATCAATGTTACGAATGTTTTTATCTATAACAAAAGTTAATTATTCTTAAATTCTTGTTAAAGCAAAATTAGATTTATTTAGATTCATAAATAACCTTAGATTTGTAGTTGCTATTAAAGCCAAACAAAAAATGACAAAGAAAGTGACTAAAGCCACTAAAAGTACACGCGTTGGAGTTTTAGGAAGCGGAAGTTTTGCAACGGCCATTGTAAAGATGTTATTGGAAAATTGCAAGTCTGTGCATTGGTGCGTGAGGAATGAGTTTGTGAAAGGTGCTATCGAACAGAGAGGACACAACCCGAGTTATTTGACGACGGTTAGTTTCAATCTTAAAAAACTTCAGATTACAACGGATATCAATGAGTTGGTTTCCAATTGTGATGTCATTATTCTGGCGGTTCCGTCCATTTATCTGGCAGAATCTATGGAGAAACTGACTTGTGATTATGAAGGTAAATTGTTCTGTTCTGCAATCAAAGGGATTGTTCCGAAACATAATGATATCGTGGCGCATTATCTTCGTGATGAGTTCAAAATCGGATTCAAAAATCAGGCGGTAATTGCCGGTCCTTGCCACGCAGAAGAGGTCGCAATGGAGCGTTTGTCCTATCTTACTGTTGCGGTTGCTGAGCAGGATGATGCGGATACTTTGCAGGAGATTCTGTCATCTTTTTATATTAAAGTCAATACAAGTTGCGATATTCTCGGAAACGAATATTCTGCAATTCTAAAAAATATCTATGCAATTGGTGCTGGAATTGCGAGCGGTTTGGGTTATGGAGATAACTTTATTGCGGTTTATGTTTCCAATGCGATTCGTGAAATGGAAACTTTCCTGGAAGCGATTTACCCGGAACCGAGAGATGTGAATGACAGTGCTTATCTTGGAGATTTGATTGTAACGGCTTATTCGTTATTCTCCAGAAACAGAAACCTTGGAAACTTGATTGGGAAAGGTTATACAGTGAAATCAGCAATCCAGTCTATGAGTATGGTTGCCGAAGGTTATTATGCAACAAACGGAATCTATGCCATCTGCAAGGAAAAGAGACTGAAACTTCCTATCATCAATGCTGTTTATGATATTTTGTATGAAGGGAAAAGCGCAGAGAAACAATTTGCAAAACTAACAGACAAGTTGACTTAATAATTTAAAAACCATATAGACACATAAGATTTTTAAATTTAAAATACTTATTCAAAATTAAATAGCTCCTATGTTATTAAAGATTTCAAAAAATAATGTAAATCTTAATGAAAGTTAATTAACAATTATAAAAATACAATGGAATAGAATTTGCAAATTTTGCATCTTAAAATGAAAAAAATACCAAACACAAAATGAAACATTCAAAATTTAAACTGGCTCAGGAAGCTATCAAACACAAAGGATTTTTGCAGAAGATTCCTGCGGTTTTCAGAATGATTAAACTCTATTACAAAGGAGAATACAAAATGAAATTCACAGACATTCTGTTGCCTGCTTTGGCTCTGATTTATGTGATTTCGCCGATTGATATCATTCCGGATTTTGTTCCTGTAATTGGGGCGTTGGACGATTTGGCAATTCTAGCCTTTGCAATTCCTATGCTGATGAAAGAAGTGGACAAGTTCCTGCTTTGGGAAAGCCGGAAAAATAATCCTAATATTATAGACGCAGAAATTGTAGAATAACAATAAATAAGAATCCCGATTCAGTTTTTGAATCGGGATTTTTTTAATTTTCAATGTTGATGACTTCCTCTATTTCCGGTGCATACTGTTTAATCGTATTTTCAACACCTAGTTTCATAGTAGAAGTACTGATAGAACAGCTGGAACAGTTTCCTACAAGCTTTACATAAACTGTCTTTTCTTGGACATCAATGAGTTCGATATCGCCTCCGTCTTTGTTCAAGAACGGACGGATACTATCCAAAGCATCCATTACTTTCGTTACCAGTTCTTCCTGAATTTGATTTGTATTATCCATTTTATTATTTTTTCTTAGGCGAGCAACCGGCCATTGTTGTGATTTTAACAGCTTCGGTTGGTGGCAGATTGGTGTTTCTTTCTACAAGACTTTCTACCATATTTTGAGCAGTTTTTGTGTAGATTTCAGCGATTTTGGAGTTTTCCTGCAATGCCGCCGGTCTTCCGACATCTCCGGCTTCTCTGATACTTTGAATCAATGGAATCTCTCCCAAAACCGGAATTCCCAAATCTTCTGCCATATATTGAGCGCCTTGTTTTCCAAAGATATAATATTTATTGTCAGGTAGCTCTTCCGGCGTGAAATAAGCCATATTTTCTACCAATCCCAAAACAGGAATATTAATACTTTCCATATTGAACATTGCAATTCCCTTTCTCACATCCGCAAGTGCAACGTGTTGAGGTGTACTTACAATTACAGCTCCTGTTACCGGAACTTCCTGAATAATAGATAAGTGAATATCGCCGGTTCCTGGAGGAAGGTCAATCAAAAGGAAATCCAATTCTCCCCAATCTGCATCACGAATCATCTGGTTCAAAGCTTTGGATGCCATTGGTCCTCTCCAAACAACTGCTTGGTTTGCTCCAGAGAAATATCCGATTGACAGCATTTTCACGCCATAATTTTCAATCGGTTTCATTAGATTTCTGCCGTTCACTTCTACAGAGATTGGTCTTTGTCCTTCTGTATCAAGCATTGTAGGAACAGACGGTCCGTAGATATCCGCATCCAGCAATCCAACTTTGAATCCCATTTTTGCCAACGTCACCGCAAGATTCGCAGAAACAGTCGATTTTCCAACGCCACCTTTTCCAGAAGCGATTGCAATGATATTCTGGATTCCCGGAATCTGCTTTCCTTTAATTTCGTTTGTTACAGGAGTTGCAGGTAACTCGGGAGAAGAGATTTTCAATTTAAGATTGATTTGTTCCCCAAATTCCGAAGCAAAAGCTTGTTTCATAGCAACTTCGAGTTTCTTTTTCTCGTGCATTGCAGGGGAATGGGCAGTCATGTCGATATAAACATCATCACCCATTATTTGGAGATTATTTACCAGATCCTCAACTTCTATCTCTTTCAGAAAATCCTGAACTTTTGATTTCGTCAGCATAAAATTTATTATTCTTTAAGTGGCTACAAAATTACGGATTTTAAAATTAATTTAGAATTAATTGAATTTATGATTTTGTCTATGTTGATGATTTTTGGCAGGTTAAGTTGGGGTGGAGGGGTTTTGAGTTTTAGAGATTGGAATTATGAGGATAGTCTATGATTTTATTTTTATTTTCTTCAAAAGTATCTTCATTCAGCGATAAAAGTTGGAGTGTTATTTTTTATTATAGATTTTTTCGGATACGAGGGTCAAAGTCTTTATTTGATTTTTGAATATTAATCTGTTGAAAATCAGATAAAATAATAGTTAATGAGAATAGGTGTAATCTGCTCTCATTTATTTTTGAAAAAAAACATACCACAAATGATTGGAGATCATAACAAGTGTATCAGACCAAGTGATTTATAAACAAAATGCGGTTGTTTCTAAAATTTGCTTTCAAGCATTAATAAAACTATTAATTTTGCTTTCAGATTTTATAGAAATATTTATGATTCCATTTAGAAAAGTTGCTTCAATAGGTTTTTTACTGATTGGTTTTATCGCTTTTTCTCAAATAGAAAATCCGGTCTATACCTTGCCGAAGATCAAATCCAGTATTACACTTCCGGTTTCTCTTCCAATCTCTGAGATCAATAGTTTGATCAATCAATCTGTGAAAGGCATTTTATATGAAGACCAATCTTATACCGATAATAATAATGACCAGTTCAAAGTGAAAGTCGAAAAACAAGGGAATATAGCAATCAAAGCTTTAACCAATAATCGATTGATGATTTCTGTCCCGCTAAAAATCTGGGCAGAAAAAGGTTATGGAACTTTGGGATATTACATGTATAAGGATACCAATTTTAATCTGATAATGAATTTCATTACCAATATCTCTGCAAATTCCGATTGGAAATTGGATACAAAAACGACAACTGCAGGATTTGTCTGGACTCAAAAGCCTGTTTTGGATTATGGAAAAGTGAAAATTCCGATTGCTTCTTTTATAGAATCTACACTTAAAGAGCAACAATCCAAATTCACGACCGTTATTGATGAGCAAATCAAAACCCAATTCAACCTTCAACCTTACTTAGTGATGGCCTGGAATCAGTTTTCAAAACCTATCAATATTTCTGAGGAATATAACACCTGGCTGAAGATATCTCCACAAAGTACATTTATGACTCCACTTCAGGTGTTTCAGGATAAGATAAAGACTACGGTTGGTATAGACTTGTATTCTGAGACTTATGTTGGTCAGATCCCATTGGCAACAACAGATATCAACAGAGTTCCTAATTTTACATTAAATCCTAATCTTCCCAATATCTTCAATTTACAGACAACGGCTAACATTAGCTTTGATGAAACTACAAGAATTGCAAAACAGCAATTCCAAGATAAAGAATTTGCAATGAGTGGGGAAGATAAAAAGATAAAAGTCACAGATATATCTGTCTATCAGGAAAAAGAAAATATCGTAATAGAAGCCCATACGACGGGCGAAGTAAATGGAGCTGCATTCATCAAAGGAAAACCTTTCTACAGTGCGGAAGAACATAAAATAAAACTTGATGTTACAGATTTTAATCTTAAAACTAAAAATTTCTTTCAAAAGGCTTTGACGATTTTGTTTGAAGGGAAAATCAGAAGAATGATAGAAAAGGATTATGGGATTCCTCTTTTGGATATTGAGAATTCTTCCAAGAAAAGTATGATGGAAAACTTCAACAAAGAATATGTGAAAGGAATCAGATTACAAGGAAATGTTATAGGCTTGAAACCAACACAATTTCTATTGTCAGAAAAATATATTACAATCGTCATAGATACAAAAGCGCAGTTACAGATGAATGTTTCGGGATTAAGTTTTTGATTTTTTCTTATATTTCTTTGGATTTTATTGAGCAAAATGCATAGAATAATAACTATATTTGTTTTCAATTAAATTTAAAAATGAAGAAAACTCTATTTCTAGCAGTAGCGTTAGCTTCTACTTTTGGTTTTGCCCAAGAATCAAAAGAGTTGGCTAACCTTAAAAAACGGACTAGTGCAAATGTTACAATCAGCAACAGCACCTCTAACCCCAATTTTATCCTTTTTGGAAATGCTAACGCGCTTCAGTTAAAATCTACTGGTGTAAAAGCAAAAACCGGTGAGTTTTTAGCGGAAAACTTCAAAGCCTTTAATCTGAAGTCTGTCAATGATTTGGTTTTTGTTGAAGAAAGTACAGATAACTACGGCTTGAAGAATGTGGTTTATATGCAGCAACATCAAGGTATTCCTGTTTATGATGGTGTTTTGAAGTTTCACTTCAATGGAAAAGAGGAGTTGACATCCATCAACGGGAATGCAATATCTAATATAAAAGTAAATTCTACGCCGGATATTTCTGCGAAAGAAGCGGCTGACATTGCTAAAAGTCTTGTTGCAAAACAGAATCTTACCAGCAATAATGTTCCTTTAGAGATTGGAAAGAGCAATCTCTTGATCTTCCCTAAGAATTTGGTTCAAGGAGGTGTTGTTACGCCATATTTGGCTTATGAGGTGGAAGTTACCAACAAAAATGATGTTAGGGAATTTCTGTTTATCAATGCTCACACAGGAGAGCTGATAGAGCAATTCACGGGAATACATCCGATTGACAGAAGAGTGTATGAAACCAATACCAATGCCTCTAACCTGAAATGGAAAGAAGGTGATGCTTTTCCGGGAACACTTACGACTTGGCAACAACATGAAGCCGTAACATCTGAGCACGTTTATAATTTCTTCAAAAATGCATTCGGATACGTTTCCTATGATGCGGCAGATCATACAATGATCACTGTGAACAATGACCCAACTATCTCTTGCCCTAATGCGAGATGGAATGGAACATATGCAGGATATTGTGACGGGACGGCAACAGACGATGTCATTGCGCACGAGTGGGGACATGCCTATACCGAATATACAAGTGGATTGATCTACCAATACCAATCAGGAGCGCTCAACGAATCCTACTCTGATGTTTGGGGAGAGACGATCGACCTGATCAATAATTATATGGATGAAGGCGAGAATCTTAGTGTAAGAACAACCGCTTCTTGCTCAGGCTCACTCCGTTGGAAAATGGGTGAGGATGCTACAGCTTTTGGAGGAGCTATCCGTGATATGTGGAATCCAAACTGTAATGGTCAGCCTTCAAAAGTGCTGGATGCTAACTATTACTACTGTGGAACTAATGATAGTGGGGGTGTACATACTAATTCTGGACCTACGAATCATTTATATGCTCTGCTTGTAGATGGAGGTACATATAATGGTTATACAATAACAGGAATGGGCTTTGTTAAAGCTGCTCATCTTTGGTGGAGAGCACAGAAGAACTATTTGACACCAACAAGTGATTTTGCCAATTTTGCCGATGCTTTGGAAGCTGCTGCTAATGATCTAGTAGGAATTAATTTGCAGGGATTATCCACAACTACAACTCCTGCAGGTTTGTCTGGGCAGGCTTTCACTGCAGCTGATGTACAAAATGTTAAGAATGGGATCCTTTCTGTACAGTTGAGATCATCTCCGGCAACACAATGTAACTATGTTCCATTGTTAAAAGCTACACCGGATCTTTGTGCTAGTGCTACATCAAATCCTTTGTTCAAAGAAGATTGGGAAAATGGATTAGGAGACTGGACAGTATCTAATGTTCCTACAAAACCATCTACATGGGAAGCTAGAGATTGGACGATCAAGGATAGCTTGCCTAAATCAAGAGTTGGTAAAGCGATTTTCGCAGTTGATCCTATCAATGGAGATTGTGCAAGCAACCTTCAAAACGGAATCCTGCGCCTGGAAAGTCCAACGATTACAATTCCAACTTTTTCAGGAGGGAAATATGAAATGGCTTTCAATCATTATGTAGCAACTGAAGCAAACTGGGATGGTGGAAACATAAAATATAGTCTTAATGGAGGAGCTTGGACATTGTTGCCGATAACAGCTTTTACATATAATGGATATAACAGTGCTTTGGATGGAACTAGTCAGAATGATAATCCATTGAAGGGACAAAGAGCATTCACGGGAACTGATGGTGGTTCTCTTGGCGGAAGCTGGGGACAAAGTGTAATTGATCTTTCTAAAATTGGTGTGACTTCTGGTTCTAATATCAAATTCAGATTTGAGTTGGGAACCGATGGCTGTAACGGCATAGAAGGTTGGTATCTGGATGAAGTCTATGTTTACAACTGTAGTGCGTTGGCGGTAGAGGATGTTCAGAAACAAAACGGAATTACTGTATTCCCGAATCCAACTTCTGGTTTTGTAACTATTCAGAATAATAAAAATTCTAGTTTGAAGAATGTTGAAATTTATAATGCAGCCGGACAATTAATCAAAAATTTCAATTTGAATAATGGTATCAACAAAGCTTCTCTTGATATGAGTCAATTAACAAATGGAACTTATATCCTGAAAGTGAAATCAGAATCTGAAAGTAATACTGTAAAAGTAATTAAGAAATAATTTTTCTAAATTAATACCAACAAAAAAATGCTTATGATTTCATAAGCATTTTTTTATTTCAATATTATAAAAGTTAATTTAAAACTTCAAAGCTGTTTTTAATGATAATTCCATCATTGTTCTAAGGGCTTGTTCTCTTTGGTCTGCAGAGATAAACTCGTGGGTTGGGATGATATCAGAAACTGTCAGTATTGTTGCTGCATTTTTTCCGAGATGTTGCGCATTGGCAAAAAGAGCAAAAGCTTCCATTTCTACCGCAGGACAGTTGTGTCTTACTGCAATTTCGGGAACAGCCGGGTCTTTTCTGTAAAAGATATCGCTGGAGTGGATGTTAGTTGCTTTTGCATCAAGACCTAATTCTTTTGCCGTCTCATTGATTTTATCAAAAGCACTTCCCTGATTGGAAATGATATCTTCTTGAATTCCCCAAGCAAATTTTGCATAAGTACTTTCGCTGGCTGCATTTTCTACATTCAGAATATCAAATAGTTTCAAATCCGTAGAATAGGCACCACAAGTTCCGATTCTGATAATTGTGTCGACTTCATATTCAGTAAACAATTCGTAAGAATAGATTCCTATACTTGGGAATCCCATTCCACTTGCACCAACTGTAATCTCTTTTCCTTTGTACTTTCCAGTGAAAAAGAAAATATTTCTGGTTTGGCTAACCAATGTAACGTCGGTTAAGAAATTATCAGCGATATATTTAGCTCTTAATGGGTCGCCGGGCATCAAAACCGTTTTTGCGATTTCTCCTTTTTTTGCGCTTATGTGAACACTCATATGGATTAAAAATTTTAGAGCGTGAAGATAAAATTTATATTCCGATTAAAGAATTCTTTCTAAACAAAGTTGACAGACAATTATAGCCCTAAAAATTTGAACGGTTTTGACTCTTTGAAGTTCAAATTGGATTTGCCATTATAAGTTTGATAATTACTGAGGTCCAGTTTCATTACTTTTCCCTTTGTAGTGACATCAAAGTCTTTAAGATTGACCCAAAAAGTATTCGGTGTGAAAACGGTTTCAAAATAATAAACAAGATTTTTCTGGTCAGCAACGGAACGCCATCTTGTAGAAGATATATTAGGTTCTGTCTCGGAAGAGATTCCGTAGGGAACAGAGCAATTTCTAATTACACTGAACACACTTGCAACCGCTTTTCTTGTATCAGCAGTCTGCGGAATAGCATTGATGTAATAAGAAGCTCTCACAAAACGGTCTGCAGCACGATTGGTTCCAGGTAACATTACGGTTCCCGGAATTCCTTTCCAATAATTATTAAGAGCCAATTGTTCTTCAAAAATCGGCGAATTAGTCATCACAGTATATTCCGGCGAATGATGAATTACCAATTTTCCATTGATATATTCAAAAACGGCATTGTCTCCGGATGCATCCGAAAGCGAAAGGTGAATTGTCGTGAATCTTTCTGTTCCGGGGATATAATCGCTTACGACTGCAAAAGGTTCTGTCCTAGAATATTCTACAGCTTCTTTTACCGTTGCGAAATTATCCAGATAATATTGTGCCCAAAGAGAAATAGCAAGACCTTTCGTTTTTCCATTCGGGTCAAATTTTGGATATTGTGATTCTCCTAGCCAAAGAAGATTGGCAACTAGACCTTTCTCGTTCATCCCGTCAGCCGTTGCTATATCCCAAGATGTGGTGACAACACTTCCATATTTGGATTTCCATTTTATAGAAAGGGGACCGACTTCTCCGCTACGTTCGATTCCTTGAGGGAGAATCCAAACATTGGCAGGAATCTCGTCTTTCCAATCCATGGAACGGGCTGTGAGAATGGTGTTTTCGGGACCTTTGTAGACAACTCTTGTACAGGCTTCGGAATCGCTTAGATATCCTACACTAAGAAATAATGAGAAGAAGATCAAAGAAAAATTTTTCATAGCAATATTATTTTGGTTAAAAAAAGATAATGGACTATTTTAAATTTTAATAACTGGCTTTCTGCAAATTTTACTTCCTTAAATCGTTATTAATGAGAATAATGTAAATGTACGGATAAAATAATTGGGATGTCTAAGAATCCTTGAATTTAAATAATGATTCATCTTAGGAAATAAAAAAACTCCATTCAATGAATAGAGTTTTAAGTGTAAAAAAGTAATGTTCCTTTTTAATCAAGAGGTTTTCTGCCTGATATGATATTGAATAATACTACAATCACAGCAATTACCAATAATACGTGAACCAAGTAACCTGTACTCATTCCTGGAACAATTCCTAGCATTCCTAAAAGCCAAACGACAATACAAATGACGGCGACTAACCATAAT
>QFQW01000089.1 GCA_003248755.1 Chryseobacterium sp.
CGTCTTCTACGCGTCAGGTTTTCTTCAATGATATGAAAATCCCTGTTGAGAATCTTTTGGGCGAAAGAAACAACGGTTTCAAAATCGCATTGAACGCCCTGAATGTTGGTCGTATCAAATTAGCTGCAGCCTGTCTGGATGCCCAAAGAAGAATTCTGAATTACTCTTTGAATTATTCGACAGAGAGAAAGCAATTCGGGGTTTCTATCAATACATTTGGAGCCATTCGTAAGAAATTGGCAGAAATGGCAACGGGCGCTTTCGTGAGTGAAGCCGGTTCTTACAGAGCAGCGAAAAATGTAGAAGACAAAATCGAAGAACTGGTTGCCGGCGGAATGAACCACGAGCAGGCAGAACTGAAAGGTGTGGAAGAATTTGCAGTTGAATGTTCTATCCTGAAAGTTTTCGTGTCGGATTTGGCGCAACATACAGCCGATGAAGGTATCCAAATCTTTGGCGGAATGGGATTCTCAGAAGATACACCAATGGAAGCAGCCTGGAGAGATTCAAGGATTTCCAGAATCTACGAAGGAACCAACGAAATCAACAGACTTTTAGCAGTTGGGATGTTAATCAAACGGGCGATGCAAGGCAAAATCGATTTGTTAACACCTGCGAAAAACGTCGCTAAAGAATTGATGAGCATTCCGTCTTTTGACATTCCTGATTATTCGGAATATATGTCTGAGGAAAAAGAAGTGATTAAGAATTTGAAGAAAGTATTCTTAATGGTTTCTGGGTCTGCGCTCCAAAAATATATGATGGACATCGAGAAACAACAGCATTTGTTATTAAACGCTTCCGAAATCCTGAACCAAATCTATATGGCAGAATCCGCCATCCTGAGAGCTGAGAAACATTTCTCAGCAGATTCTGTAGAAGCGGCAATGGCAAGGCTAAACCTTTACAAAGCGGTTGAAATCATCACAACCAACGCCAAAGAAGGTATCGTTTCTTTCTCCGAAGGTGACGAACAAAGAATGATGTTAGCAGGACTGAGACGTTTCACAAAATATGTAAATACTCCTAATCCAATTGCTTTAACAGAACAAATTGCCACTCATTTTATTGAGAAAGGTTTTTATTAAATAGTCAATCTAATTATAACCAAAAGCGCATCAGAAATTTCTGATGCGCTTTTTTATTCATTATATTTTATTGTGGAATTGGCTTCTCTATGAAATTGCCGTGTCCGTCATTTTCCTTATAACTATTTATTTTTCCATCAATGAAGTATGCGTGACTACGTTTATTCCCATTTTCATAATAGGTTATCACTTCTTTTGGTTTTTCGTTTTCATCATAAAATTGATGAATAATTAATTTTCCTGTTTTAGTGTTAGTTGCTTTTACCTCCGTAACTTTGCCACTATTAAAAATTGTTTCAATTTTGTAATCACCTTCATATCTTATCGTAGTTCCATTTTGCTGGTTTGGTTTATTATTAGTAACGACTTCACTTTCTAAATCTATTGCAAAAGGTATTCTAAATCTATATTTAACAATGTTTCCATTCAATTTTGCGGGAGTCCACTTCTCTTTCACTAAACTTACCGCCCTTGAAGCAGCATCATTTAATTGTAAGTTATTTCCGGATGCCTGAATATTAGATATAGTTCCATCTTTTTCTACAAGAAAAGTAACTTCTGTTTTTGCTTTCCCGCTTCCTGCAATATCGGAAGTGTCAAAATTCGCAGCTGCTTTTTGGCGAAATGCATTAATGCCTCCCGGAAAATTGGGAATTTCATCGACTGTCTCATAGATTTCTGCTTTTTGACTATTGTTAATAGAAGGATTATTATAATTATTATAGTTTTTGGAATTTGAATTGCTTTGTGATATATTATTACTATTTTGAGCATTTTCCAAGTTGTTGTTTCCATTGTGATTGTTACTTCCTTTATTGTTACAGTTTGTTGGAATATTTGGAGTGCCATTATCACATTCTGCATAACACATATCTCTGCTACTTGAATTCCCACAACTGAATGCTGTTTCTCCGAAACAAACATTGTTGATTTTTATAATCCAATGCTCTCGGCTGTTTTTTGTAAACCGTTCAGTTCCCGAATTTGATATTTCAGAATTTGACTGAATTGTAATTCGATTGTTGGGTCCATTTTCTTCAAATGCATCCCCTGATAAATCCCAACTATAATTAAAATGAACGTTTTTGTTATATGTGCTTTTAAACTTAATCCACCATTGATAATCTCCTTTATTACTATATTTTGAACTACCTACTTTATAATAAATTCCTCTAAAGCAATCCATTTGTGTCCATTCACCAATCCATTTTTCTTGTCCAAAACATAAATTAATGAAGAATAAAAGAAGCATAAATAAAATCTTTGTTTTCATAGTGTTATATTTTTTATATTGATAGCATCAGAATTACAGCGATATTTGTCCAGTTTTAATATTTCCTTTTCTATAGGCTGTTTGCAAAAGTTCTATATATTTGGTTCCATTTGCTGTTTGGTTAAATCGAAAACTAATCCACCCTTTAACCTTGTATTCTATTTGATTGTTGTTTTTATATCGGGTAAAGTTATATCCTGCGTAGTATGTTTTATTTATTATAATCCCAACAGGACTTCCAAAGAAACCCGATACATTGGTTGCCTGTAAGTCTAACTGTAAAAAATTTGTACCTGGCTGATTACTTACTTCGACTCCTTCTTCCAGCATGTATTTCCTGCTGCATTTTTCTGAAATGAAAAGAATTCGTTGGGATTAGTATTCGTATTGATGAAGCTAACATTTATAATTGTGGTAGAAAAAGTGTTTGGATCTTTTGAACTCATAAGCTTAAATTCCTGATAGTTTCCCCAAAAATTGGGTAACTTTATTGCATTTATATTAGAACCTCCGTATAGGAGCATTGAACTTTCACTTACACTAAAATTTCGCAAATATATTTGATCTGCTTCCTCCACTTGTATGATACTTTCCTTTTCTTCTATATTATCGCTAGAACACGAAAAGCAAATAAAAATCGCTAATCCAAAAAATAACATTTTTGTTTTCATATTTTTATTTTTTAATAAATTGTTGTAAGCACTAAAGTTGATTTATTAAGATTAAGAAATTCCTCAAATAATTCGGGATTACTTATGTTTTCTAAAGCTTCTTGATAAGACACTTGTTTCTTTTCTTTTTGACCTTTGGAAAGGTATTCCAGATATAGAGATAAACTACAAAAGTTTAAAACTTCTTCTTTTTTTATTTTAGGGTTAAGAATTGAGAAGATAGAATGTTCTCCCAATTCGTAAACAAAAAAGGTTTTTTCAGTATATTCAATTTCGGTTCTAAGTAAAACTTTGTTTTCTCGACTAAGTTGTTGGGCATTTAATGATATTAAGTTGACTACCATTAAAATAAATAGGATTTTCATAGCAATGTATATTTTATTATCTCAAAGCTATGTCCAAAAAACTTCAACACATTTATACATCTCCCTAATCTTTCCCTAGGATTTTTCCTAATCATTCACGAAAAATTTATTTGTAAATTTGATTGATGATGAAAAATCTACTTATTGTAATGTTCTTGTTTATTGGAATTTGGATTACTTCCCAAATGAAAGCCGATACAATGTTTGTAAATGGAGGTAACTGGATTCCTCTTTTTTCTAAGTCCTCATACTATATTGACAGCAGCAACTCAAAAAATGTTTTTCAGATTAGTCAAATCAATAATAATTTTAGAAAAGTAGACCATCCTTCCAATCTTATTCTGAAAAAGCAGACCAAAACGGTTTGGGTACATACTTACATAAAAAATACTGGTAACAGAGAAGATTATTGGCTGGGAATATATTCTCAACTGGATATTCTTAATGTATATAGAAAAACAGAACAAGGTATTGTACTTTTAAAAAAATATAATATTTCTTACGATAATAAGCAGGATATTCCGGAGATTCGGTTTCATTATGTTTCCTTCGTACTTAATAAGAGCGAAATTGCAGAAATCTATATGGAGATACGGAATCCTCGTTACTATCAAAATATTTATTCGGATTTTACCACACCTGTTGAAAACCTCTTTTGGGAGAATGGATTTTATTGGGAAATAGGTTTTGTCATTGGTGTTACCTTTATAATTGCGGTTTTAAGTTTAGTGGTGGGCATTATTCTGAGGCGGAGATTTTATTTCTTGTATTCTTTATATCTTGCTTTGATTGCTATAATTGTAGTTAGGGAAGAATTTTTTATTAACATTATCAAAGTTCCTTTCTTATACTATTCAATTCTGAAAACCAATTCTCTCTTTTTGCTTGTCATTGCAATGGGGCTGAGTATGAAGATTATGACAGGATTTCTTGACTTTAGAAAAAAAAATGGCGGGCAGTTCAGAGTACTCAATACAATTTTTGATTTTTATGTTACATTTGGGATTCTTGCTAGTCTTTGGTTTTATATAGATTACGCCAATACAACCTTTGACAATCCTATCTATAATGGTATCTGGGATATTTCAATTGGGCTCTCTGCTCTGGCGGTTCTGATACAGATAACAATATTAATCTGGCTGGGATTACAAAATAAGAGACCATCGCTAGCTATTCTGGCAGCACTATTATTCGGCTTTATCAATCCTGTAACTTATTTTTTCAATTATTCCCGAATTTTGACAATATATGAAATCAGCCATCCCAATTACTTTTATTATGTTTTGTTGCTGGAGATTTTTATAATGGGAATTGCCATAGCATACAGCTATCGAAAAATCAAATCACAATATATATCAACCCTGGAAGATAAGCTGAAACTGGAAGAAGAAAACAGCAAAATAAAACAAATGGAGGAAGAGAAAATAAAGCAAAGCATCCTGGAATCTCACGAGCATCTTCTGAAAAACCTTTCCAAAGACCTGCACGACGATATAGGACAAAAATTGAGCATCATCAATTTCTCTGTGGAGAATCTAAGATTTGCAGTGTCCTCCAAAGAATCAATTAACGAGATAAGAAGTTCTATTTTGGAAATATCGGATTCTGTAAGAGACCTTAGTCATTGGCTAAACGATTTCAGTATTGGTAAAAATACCATTGATGAAATAATAATGAATGAAGTGGAACGTATCAGAAAAACAAACATTATAAAAATTAATTTTGAAAAAATAAATAATTCCTCAGAAAACTATGGAACCAGTACAGAAGAAAACATTATACTTTACAGATGTTTCCAAGAGAGTATTAATAACATCCTAAAACATTCTGATGCTTCTCAAATAAATATAATAATAGATTACACAAATATAATATCCATCAGCATTGAAGACAATGGAAATGGTTTTGATGTCAACAACCAATTCGGAAACGGCATCAAGAATATAAAAGAAAGAGCAACCCTCATTGGATTTTCTTGTACAATACAATCTAATCCGGAAAAAGGAACCAAAATCTCAATTTACAAAAATGATAAACCTAGTAATCACTGATGACCATAAGATTCTGAGACAAGGCATTATAAAACTTCTAAAAAACCTCGGTGATTACAACATTCTTGCTGAACTTAATGATGGTGAAGAACTGCTTCGGAATTTCGGGACTCTCAAAGAAAAAACAGACCTCTTTATATTAGACCATTCGCTTCCTAGAAAAAGTGGAATAGAAGTCCTCACAGAGCTACAATCTATACTGAACGAAGAAAAATTTCTTATCCTGACACAGAATGATTCTGTAAATATCAAATCTCAATTTTATAAATTGGGAGCCAGAGGTTTCTTATCCAAAACCTGTACAGGAGAAGAACTAAAAGAAGCTATTGAACAAATCATCAACACCGGATATTTCAATCTTCAGGAAAATATCAAAATGTTGAGAAAAAATGACCCTGAATTCAGTCCGATTTTCTTCCTTAGTAAAAAAGAACTGGAACTGATAAAATGGATTTGCTGTGAAGAAGAATATACTTATGAACAAATCGCATCCAAAATGAATATCAGTATAAAAACCGTAGACTATTATCGGAATAACCTGTTCGAAAAATTCAATATCAGCTCAAAAACAGGATTGGTTTTATTATCTCATAAACATAAACTCACACCTCCTTTTTTGTAGAAAAATATCAATAATTTAATGCAAAAAACCTATTTTCTGTCCATTATCCAATTGCTTTGACTGAGAAAATTGCCGCTCATTTTATTGAGAAAGGTTCTTACTAAATAATCAATTTAATAGAAATAATAAACCCTCTGAAATTTTCGGAGGGTTTTGGGTTTTATATCAATAAATTGCTATAATCTTATTGTTTTCATCAAATCCAAAAATCATCTCGCTTTCACGATATTTAGAATCGTAATTGAAAATAACTTTTACTTTATATAAATTATATTCAAAATTATTAACTTCAATTATTTCAGTATTTGTGTAATTATATTTAGTCCAAGTTTTATAATATTCTTTGTCCACTTCTTTAATACTAGGTAATTCAAGATTCCAAAATCTTATCATCATAGAAGCTAAATATTGATTCATTTGCGGTAAATCTCGAGAGTTTTCAGCAGAAATAAAATCACTGATTAAGCTTATTTGTAAATTATTAGCATCCTGTTTTTTATCAAACTTACTTAATATTGTATCACTTATAGAATTATCTATATCAAAATTATTTTCATCATTGTAAGAAGAAGGAATATTGTTTGAATTATTATAATTTTTCTTTATAATTTCTTCTTGTTCAGTTTTTAGTGGATGATTCTTTTTATAATTATCGGAGAAAATTTTCGAGGAAATTGCTAAAATTCCTACAATAACAATTATCACAATACAACCTTTTCCGTACTTATTGTCTACATCATTTAATTTATTTTGTGAGCCATCAACATAATTTTCTGTAATGTAATATGCTATAGCAATTGTGAAAAATTGCAAAATAATTAACCAAGTCATAAATACCATTATGACAGTAAAGATGATTGAAAATAAAACTACAGAATTTCTTGTTTTTCGCCCAAATATTGCACTAATTAAAATAGTGATAAAGAAAAATAATTGAAAGCCAAAAACTTCCATTTTATTTACTTGGATTTTTATTTTTTGGCAAACTATATCCAATAATTGCACAAATAATTCCGCATATATTTCCAAAAACAAATGAGTTTTTTGTAAAATCTTGGTTACTTGCGGCAGTAATCATTGCAAGTATAATGATACCAATAAAAATCCCAACAATGTAACCAATAAACGCTAATGTAATTTTCATAAATAATTTTATTAAAAGATATAATAAGATTTTTAAATAAATAATCCCCGAGGCAAGCCTCGAGGAATTCTTTAGATTAAAATTACGGAAATCTGTATATAATTAATTTTAAGCTATTTTTTCACTAAATCTTAATACTCAACTCCAATCGCCCACCAAACCCCAATTCAACAATCTTTTGAAGTGTAGAAATCCTTACTTCTTTCAGATTATTTTCAATTTTAGAAATATAAGATTTGCTTGTTCCAACTTTTTCCGCCAATTCTTCTTGTGTCATTCCTAACTCCAAACGGGTATCGTGAATGAGCGCACCTATTTTAAAATTTTCGTAACCAGCTTCCAGTTCGTCACGTTCTTTTGTCCCACGTTTGCCGAAGTTTTTCTCTTTGAAGTCTTCCAGAGTAGTTAGATTTTTATTTACTGTCTTCATATTCCTTTTTGATTTTTAATGCCATTTCTATTTCTTTCTTAGGTGTCTTCTGAGTTTTCTTTTGAAAGCTGTTTGCAACAACAATCAGTTTTCCTTCATCAAAAAAGCAGAAAATTCTAAAAATATCACTCGCAACCTGCACACGGATTTCGTACAATCCGTCAGTATTTTCCAGATGTTTAAGATAAGTTTCCGGTACCCTTTGCAAATCTTCTATCAGTTCAAAAGTCCAAACGATTTTCGTTTTCACTTTTACAGTTTGTTTATCAAAGAAATCTTGGAAATAGCTTTTGAAAAATGTGATTCTTCTGTATTTCATATTTGTGTTTACAATACAAAAATAAAAAAAGTTTCACTAAAGTGAAACAAAAAGAATAAAATGTTTTAGATTTTCAAAACAAAATACTGAAATTCAAAACAAACTCAATTGTATCCCATCATTCGGTTTCGGAGGCTTCGCATCACCAAAAACAGTTTTCCCACCAAATCGCCAGGAGTTTTGCCGTTCCTCTTCTATCACTTTTTCAAGATTAAAATCGGGTGTGAAATTCTCTTCAGTTTTTACTGCAATCTCGTGTAACTTTTTAATCGCTTGATTCTTATCCGTGTTCCCCAACTTCGATTTCTCAATGCCGGTTCTTAGGATAGAAATCGTTTCGTCATAAGTTTTGGTCGGAACAGGAAACGGATGACCGTCTTTTCCCCCGTGTGCAAAAGAAAAACGCGCAGGGTCTGTAAATCTGGAAGGCGCCCCGTGAATCACTTCACTCACCAAAGCCAGAGACTGCATCGTTCGCGGACCAACACCTTTCAGCATCAGCAAATCTTCAAAATTCTCAGGTTCATTTTCTCTCGCCAGCCAAAGAATATTGCCGAGCTTTTTCATATCAACATCACTCGCCAAAACCTCGTGATGAGCCGGCAAAATCAAACGCTGGAAATCCTGCATCCATTTCTCGGAATCGGTTTTGGTTATGTCAACGATGCCGTTTCTGTTTTGTTCTGCTTCGGAAGATGTGAGGTTGAGAATATTGCCACGATTAATGCCGGAGATTCCCGTGTGAGGTTCATTCACAAAAGAAGTTACATTTTCTGACAGCCAATGATAACGTCTCGCCGTTCCGTCAGAATCGTGCATCCCTTGCTGGACAACCGCCCAATTCCCTTGGTCAGACAAAATAAAATTATGCAGATAAAGCTGGTAACCATCCTGAATCGCCGTGTTATCAACCTTTGCAGACAACTTGCTGCAACGCACCAGTTCATCACCATTCAATCCGGTTGAGTCTGCAATTTTCAAAAGTTCATTCGGTGCATCTTTGGAGAATTTTCCTTTTCCACCGGCAATGTAAATTCCGAGAGATTTTGAATTCGGATTAATGGCTCGTTTCAGAGCACCCATCACAGAAGTCGTGATTCCTGAAGAATGCCAGTCCATTCCCATCACTGCTCCAAAACTCTGGAACCAAAACGGGTCAGCCAACCGTCGTAAGACTTCATCTTTTCCGTAATCTGCAAGAATCACTTCCACAATCGCCAGCCCCAGTCTGGACATACGTTCGTAAAGCCAAGGTGGAACCTGACCGTAATGCAATGGCAAATCTGCAGTTCCGGAACGTTTCATTGATTATTTTAAAAAATTAAGTTTCAGATTGTAAACATAACAAAACTCCCCCGAAAATCGGAGGAGTTTTCATTTTTTTATAATCGATTTAGATTAATGCAAGAAATGTCTCATTCCTGTAAACAACATCGGAATTTTATGCTCATTAGCAGCTTCGATAGAATCGCCGTCTCTCATACTCCCACCTGGCTGAATGATTGCTTTGATGCCTTCCTGTGCGCAGAAATCCACCACATCTCTGAAAGGGAAAAACGCATCCGAAGCCAAAACCAATTCACCATCAAATTTCTCTTTAGCTCTTTCAATTGCTTGTTGCGTTGCCCAGATTCTGTTAACTTGTCCTCCACCGATTCCAATTGCCTGAACGCCATTTGAAACTACGATTGCGTTGGATTTCACATATTTAACAACTCTTTGAGAGAACAACAAAGCTTTTCTCTGTTCTTCAGTTGGAGCAGTTTCTGTCATCAATTTGATATCTTCTGAGAATTGGTCATCTGCATTCTGAACCAACATTCCACCATCGATTTTTACCCAAACCTGTTTGTCAGTAACTGCATTTTTAATTTTTATAATTCTAAGGTTTTTCTTTTTTCTAAGAATTTCCAAAGCCTCTTCGTCAAAGTCTGTCGCCATAACTATCTCAAGGAATGTTTTATTTAATTCCTCAGCTGTTGCGGCATCCACTTTATAATTCATTCCAATAATTCCGCCAAAAATAGAAATCGGGTCACATTCAAAAGTTTTGGTATAAGTTTCCAAAGCTGTTGTTCCAACCGCAACACCACAAGGTGTAGAGTGTTTTACAGCACAACAAGCTAATTCTTCTTTGAACTCGTTAACCACTTTCCAACACAAATCCATATCACGAAGATTATTGAAAGACAATTCTTTACCTCCCAAAATCTCAAAATCTTTCATTGCTCCGTTTTCGAAAGTCGAAGTATAATAAGCTGCAGACTGATGAGGATTTTCACCATATCTAAGGTCAGAAACCTTTTTGTAAGAAGCATTTAAGTAAGTTGGATACTCTTCGTCCAAAAGCATACTGGAAATCGCAGCGTCATAAGCAGAAGTCAGATTGAATACTTTTCCTGCTAACTTCTTTCTTGTTTCGATTGTTGAATCTCCGTTTACTGACATTTCATTTTGAACAACTTCGTAATCATTAACATCTGTCAAAACCGTAACCGAATTGAAATTCTTAGCTGCAGAACGCAACATAGACGGTCCGCCAATATCGATGAATTCTACTTTTTCGTCAAGAGAAATAGCCTTGTTCACGTTTTCGAAAAACGGATAAAGATTCACAATCACCATATCAATCAGCCCGATTTCATAATCCTGAACTGTTTTCATATGCTCCTCGTTGGAACGAACTGCCAATAATCCGCCGTGAACTTTTGGGTGAAGCGTTTTCACTCTTCCGTCCAGCATTTCCGGAAAATCGGTTACTTCATCAATCTGAATTGGATTAAGACCTGCGTCTTTCAAATGTTTGAAAGTGCCGCCTGTGGAAATCAATTCGTAATTGTTAGCTTCCAAAAATTTGGCAAAATCTACCAAACCGCTTTTATCAGATACGCTGATAAGTGCTCTCTTTTTACTCATTTTTTCTTTCAAATTTTACTTTTTACAGTTTTATTCAAACTGTGATTTACCGGTTCTTTCACCTCCGGATTTACTTTTTATTACTTTAGATTTTATCTTTTATTAATTAAAGCTAATTTGAATTAAAATTCATAAATATTTATATTAAAATAATTTACATATTAAAATATCATTTTAACTTTAACTAATCAATTCTATTTATTAAGAACCAAATCAATGGCCTTCGGGAAAATATCATATTCAATCTGATGAACTTTTTGAGCTAATATTTCAGCTGAATCATTTTCTTCAACATCAAATTTCCCTTGCAGAATAATCTCGCCTTCATCAATTCCCGAAGTCACAAAATGAACAGTTGCTCCACTTTCTTTTTCGCCTGCTTCAATTACTGCATTGTGAACGTAATGTCCCCACATTCCTTTTCCTCCAAATTTTGGTAATAACGCAGGATGAATATTAATAATCTTTCCGCTCCATTTCTCACAAAATTCAGGTTTCAAGATTGATAGGAAACCTGCCAGAACAATCAAATCTGTATTTTTGGGAATTGCTTTTTCTAAGTTTTCAGAAAAATCTTTTCCTCGTTTGATTAATTGAGTTGGAATGTTATGTTTTTCTGCTCTTTCCAATCCGAAACATTCTCTGTCGGCAATGACTAGATTCACTTTTGCATTTCGGATTTCGCCGTTGTCAATACAATCGATGATTCTTTGAAGATTGGTTCCTGAGCCTGAAATTAAAATGGTAATATTCTTCATTATTGTAAAATGTAAAAAGTATTAATGTATTAATGATTTTTTAAAATCGTAAATACTTTCTACGTCAATACATTTATACAGTTAAGTTGATTTTCTCGCTTCCTTCTGTAATTTCTCCGATTTCGTAAGCATCTTCCAAAAGGTCAAGGATTTTTTCAACGTGATTCTCATCGGTTACCAAAACCATTCCTACACCCATATTGAAAGTCCCGTGCATTTCTTTTCTATCGATGTTTCCTCGTTTTTCTAATTCTAACATCACCGTCGGAACTTTAATTTTGGATTCATCAATGCTTGCGCAAAGTCCTTCCGGAATGATTCTCGGAACATTCTCGTACAACCCGCCTCCTGTGATATGTGCAATTCCGTATACAGGAACTTCTTCCAGTACTTTGTGAATGTCTTTGTAATATAATCTTGTCGGCACAAGCAAAGTCTCATATAAAGGTTTTCCTTCGAATTCTTCTTCGAAATTCGGGAAAATCTTTCTTACCAACGAAAAACCATTGGAATGAAACCCAGAACTTGGAATTGCAATGATTTTATTTCCTTTTCTGATTTTGGAGCCGTCGATAATCTGGTCTTTCTCTACAATTCCTACGCAGAATCCAGCTACATCGTAATCGCCCGGCTGATACATCCCAGGCATCTCGGCAGTTTCACCTCCAATCAAAGCGCAATTGTTATCTTTGCAGGCATTCACCATTCCAAGAACAATTTCCGCTGCAATGTCAGAATCCAATTTTCCACAAGCCAGATAATCTAAGAAAAACAATGGTTTTGCTCCGTGACAAAGAATATCGTTGGCACACATGGCGAAACAATCGATACCGATAGAATCATATTTTTTGGAATCCAAAGCTACTTTCAGCTTGGTTCCTACACCATCTGTTCCTGAAACTAAAACCGGATTTTTGTAACCGGCGATTTCGTAGAATGCACCAAAGCTTCCAAGATTGTTCAGAACATTTTTATTATGGGTTTCTGCAACGGCAGATTTGATTTTATCAACGGTTTTGTAACCTTCTTCCTTATCTACGCCGGCTGATTTGTAGGTATTGCTCATTTTTACTTTCAGAATTGTGATTCTTTCGATCCCTTCAGGCTTTTGAAACCTGAAAGAATCTTGGAATTCATTAGATTTATTTCAAACTTTACTTTTCAATTTTATCAAATAAAAAAGCCGACAATCTTAGAGATAGTCGGCCGTTATTTTAGTTCACAAGTTCGGAGGTGTTTGTGTAATTCTTTTTGCAAGAATTAAAATACTGCTGGAAATGAACTTGTGGGATTTTCATCTGATTAATTTCATTTTTCTTTGCTGCAAAGTTAAGCATTCTTGACACAACATTCCAAAATGTTATCCAAAAAAGTTTTTAACAGCAGATAATTTCTCCTGAAACTCAGCATTCTTTTCTTCATCCACAATACCTTTTTCGATATCAAAAGTTTCTTTGAACTTAGGCAGATAGAAACTTTGCAATACTTCGGCACCACTAGATTTAGCTCTTGCCTCAAATGCAGCAACCACGTGTCTTCCACCGCCAGGACCGGTTGCCGTTGCCAGAACAAATACCGGTTTTTCTCCGAAATGCTTTCTGTCTTTGATTCTGGAAATCCAATCGAATATATTCTTGAAAGCTGTTGTATAAGTGCTGTTATGTTCCGCAAAAGAAATAATCAATAAGTCTGCAGCATCTATCTTCTCGGCAAATCTCAAAGCCAAAGCCGGGATTCCGTCGTGTTTTTCTCTGTCTACACTGAAAATCGGCATTTCGTAATCATTCAAATCAAGAACTTCTACTTCTGCTCCGTTAAATTGTTTTGCTGTATATTCTACTAATACTTTATTGATAGACTCTCTGGAGTTGCTTCCTGCAAATGCTAATATTTTCATTTTTAGTTCAAATTTTAAAGCTCCAAATGTAGAGACTTTAAAATTTAAATAGATTGATATAAGTTAGTTTTTCTTAAAATTTAATTATTTGTCAAATTACAACAAAAGAAACATTAATTATCAACAATTAGCATTATAATTAATTTATGGTCTTAAAGTTGATATCAAATTCTAAATAAGATTTACTATTTGATTTAATTCTAACACTTTCTGCGATATGATATTTGATAAAAACTACCTTAAGCCCAACAATGACATTCGCTACCTTGTTTACCATGAAGACAATGCCGATGCAGGTTTTAGTAATCCTTACAATGACAATCCGTATATGTTAAGTTCTTTACAAAAATTGAAAAACAATATGTCTTGTAAAAAGAAAAAGAGAGCTATTAAAGAATGTTTGGGAAATTATAAGGATGATATCGTAGAGAGTCCACAAATCAACAATGCTTTTGAAACTGAAGACAGACTGCCTTCGAAAACCAATTTTGCAGATTATGCCAAAGCCTCTTATCAAAAAGTTTTAAAGGATATTGAAAACCTTCAGAAATTAATGGAGCAACTCAGCATTAATGAGGTACAACTGTAAAAACTTATTGAACCATATTTTGTAAGTTTGTTCCTAAAAAACAAGAAATGACAATACAAGACCTGGTGGGCAATTATGCGGTAGAAGGTAGCAATCAGGATGAGAATGGAATCAGTTATCATGGAATACTAAATTTAAGTACTGATGAAAATAACCGAATTGTAGCAAAATGGACAATCGGTGACCATATCCAGAATGGTACCGGTTTTTTCAGAGATAATATCTTGGTCATCAATTTCAGTTATAAGGGTGAGGATAGTGAAATCTACAAAGGTGTGGCCGTCTATCGTTTTATAAATCTCAACACATTAGATGGTTTTTGGTCTGAGAAACATGGCAATCCACTCTTTCTAGGGAGTGAATACTGCACACGAATTCCCGCTACTGAGTTTTTGAATTGATTCTTATTTATATTGTAAAGAAGTAATAAAATCAATCAGTAAAATTCCAACCTTTCATTAAGTTACCACAAGCATTTATCCAAACTTTAATCTTTCTGGTTGGGTAATTCTCCTCAAAACTAGACACATTATATCCCTAAAATGATTAATAAAAAACGATTAATTTTAGATTATGGGAACGGAACAAGTAGATTCACAGACAGACAGATTTTGTAGTTTAATATTTACTCTCCATGGGTATATTTAATAACTTTTTGGGTCTTTACATTTACTTCTGCATAAGCAACACCTCCTATTCCGGTTTTGTTAAAAGTTCCACGCACACTCCAAACACTATCATTTTTCTTTTTTGCAATAAATGGTTTTTGCTCATTTATTTCGAATTTGCCGTATGCATCTTTCCATGTTCTTTCTGCAAGAGTAACTGCAATTTCTTTGTCTGATCCAATAATTTCCTTATTCTTCTTACAACAAGAAAGTAAAATAAATAATAATAAAAAATGTCTCATAATTAACGAAATTTTTGTGGTAAATGATTATCTAAATTTTCTTTTCTTTATTTTATTGATTTTTAATATAGGACTAGGATTAGGCGAAATTTTATTAGGGAAAAGTTTTAGGCAATGGTCGATAATCTCCAATCGATGGATTGGTTTTCTTCGTGTATATCTTTGTTTTCACTCATTATCTAATATTTTACAGTTTAGTTTTTCAATTCCTTTGCCAATTCTGCTTTTTTGACAATTAGGCAGAATTTAA
>QFQW01000090.1 GCA_003248755.1 Chryseobacterium sp.
ACTCTGAGCTGAGTCGAAGAGCTTTGAACATTAAACCTTAAATTAGGAACAAAAAATATGAATCCACTTTTAGAAAAATTCAATACAAAATATACCTCATCGCCTTTCGAGGAAATCAAAGAAGAACATTATCTGCCTGCTTTCCAGGAATTAGTAAAAACTTCTGAAAAAGAAATTGATGAAATGACCAATAACTCAGAAACTCCGACTTTCGAAAATACGATTGAAGCAATGGCTTTCTCAGGAGAACAATTGGACAGAGTTTCCAATATTTTCTTCAATATTAATTCTGCTGAGACCAATGATGAGATTCAGAAAATCGCTCAGGAAGTTTCGCCACTTTTGACAGAATTCTCTTCCAAAATTTCTCAAAACGAAAAACTATTTGAAAGAATCAAAAGTGTTTACGACCAAAAAGACAGATTGTCTTTAAATGAAGAGCAACAAACTTTACTCAATGAAACTTACAAAGGTTTTGTAAGAAGCGGCGCATTGCTCAATGAAGAAGATAAAAAGAAACTGGAGAAAATCAATATGGATTTGTCCATCAAATCGCTTCAATTCGGACAAAATGCTTTGGCATCGACCAACGCTTATTTCAAACATATCACCAACAAAGATGAATTGAGTGGAATTCCGGAAGCGATTCTTCAGCAATACGAAGAAGATGCAAAGGAAAAAGATTTGGAAGGTTATGTGATTACTTTGCAATATCCAAGTTATCTTCCGGCAATGACTTACGCCGAAAATCGTGAATTGAGAAAAGAATTAGCTTTAGCAAACGGAAAAAAATCGTTTGACGGAGGAGAGTTTGATAATCAGAATTTGATTAAAGAAATTGTAAAACTTCGTCAGGAAAAAGCAGAATTGTTAGGTTATAAGAATTATGCAGATTTTGTTCTGGAAGAAAGAATGGCACAATCGCCAACCAAGGTTTTCGAATTTTTGAATGAACTTCTTGAAAAAGCAACGCCTTACGCCCAAAAAGAAATCGAAGAACTGAAATCCCTGGCAAAAGCTGACGGAATCGAAGACATCCAAAGTTATGACCACGCTTTTTATGCAGAAAAATTAAGAAAACAAAAATTCGATATTGATGATGAAGAACTGAAACCGTATTTCCAGTTGGAGAAAGTTCAGGAAGCTGTTTTTGGTTTAGCAGGAAAATTATTCGGATTGGAATTCAAAGAAATCGATGATGTTCAAAAATACCATCACGATGTAAAAACTTACGAAATCACAGAAAACGGAAATTACAAAGCCCTACTCTACGCCGATTATCATCCAAGAAAAGGAAAACGTGCCGGCGCCTGGATGACGAGTTATAAAAATCAGTACAAAAAAGACGGCGAAAATTCCCGTCCGCATATTTCTGTTGTTTGCAACTTCACAAAACCGACAAAGGACACACCAAGTTTGTTGACTTTCCAGGAAGTAACAACCTTGTTCCACGAATTTGGACATGCGCTTCATGGCGTTTTGGCAGACACCCAATATCCGAATCTTTCTGGGACTTCGGTTAAATGGGACTTTGTGGAATTACCTTCTCAGTTTTTGGAAAACTATTGTTACGAGCCTGAATTCTTGAAAACATTCGCAAAACATTATCAAACGGAAGAAATTCTTCCAACTGAAAAAATCGAGAAACTATCTCAGAGCAAATCTTTTATGGAAGGTTATCAGACGTTAAGACAGCTTGGATTCGGGTTATTGGACATGGCTTATCACACCGAAGTTGGAGCATTGGAAAATAAGAGTGTGAAAGCGTTTGAGGTTGAGAAAACTGCAACAACCAATCTTTATCCAAGTAATCCTGAAACTGCGGCAAGTCCAAGTTTTTCACATATCTTCCAAGGCGGCTATTCGGCTGGATATTATTCTTACAAATGGGCAGAAGTTCTGGATGCGGATGCTTTCCAATATTTTAAAGAGAATGGAATTTTCAATCCGGAAATTGCCGCGAAATATAAAGTTCTTCTCTCTTCCGGCGGAACCAAAAACCCTATGAAATTGTATAAAAACTTCCGTGGAAGAGAACCGAAAGTGGAGAGTCTTTTGAAAAGAGCTTTTGGAGAATAATTTTAAAAATATGAGATACAAGACATCAGACAACTTACAACTTCTTGTGTCTCATATTTCATCTAAAAAAAACAAATGAACATGAAAAATGCAATTCAATATATCGATTCCCATAATCTTATTGGTATAAAAGCAGGGAAAGAAAGAGAGTCGTTCTTAGAAATCTGGATGGTTACTGTAGAAAACAGAATTTTTGCCCGTTCTTGGGGATTTGCAGAAAGAAGCTGGTACAATACTTTTTTGAAAGACAATCTTGGAGAGATAAAATGTGGCGAAACAATTTATAAGATTGAAGCTAAGATTCCGTCAGATTTAGCCAACTTAGAAAATAAAATTAATCAATCTTATCTTGAAAAATATGATTCTGGAGAAAATTCTTTCTACGCAAAAGGAATTACAGAAAAAGAACATATCGAAAAAACAATGGAGTTTGTAATTCTGGATAATCAAAACTAATTACAAACTATGTACAAAAAATTGCTTATTAAATGAATCACAATGAAATATCAGTTCTGAATATCAATTTGTTTCAACCCGAAGCAAAACGTTCTGATTTTTATTTCAACACACTCAAAGAGCATCTTTTAAAAAGTCATAAACATATCGAGAAACCTCATCGTCACGATTTTTATGCTTGTATGATTTTTACGAAAGGAACAGGCATTCATGAAATTGATTTTCAAAAATATGATGTTTCTCCAGGCAGCCTTTTCTTTATGTCCCCGGGACAGGTCCATAGCTGGCAATTGTCAGAAGACACGGACGGCTATATATTTTTCCATTCACAGGAATTCTTCGACCTTCATTTCGTTAATGAAAAATTAAGGCAATATCCGTTTTTCGGGTCTGTTCTTTTTCCTCGAAAAATACAATTGGAAGAACAAAAGACAATTGGAATTTTAAACTTATTTAAGCAGATAGGAACCGAAAATTCTTCTTCCGAACTATTATCAGAAAACCTTATTATTTCTTTACTTTCTCAATTATACATCAATTGCTCAAGATTGTTTTCGGAACTTTCCTTCAACGAAACAACTCAGACCAATCCGATTTATATTCAACATTATCAGCATTTTGAAGAATTATTAGAATTAAATTTCATTAAAGAAAAATCTGCCAATCAATATGCAAAATGGATGAATGTCTCCACCAAACATCTTAACAGAATCACACAAACCGTAGTTCACAAAACTGCTTCCGAAGTTATATCAGACCGCATCATTCTGGAAGCCAAAAGATTGCTGATTCACCTTGATGAGAGTCTTGTAGATATTGCTTTCGGTCTTGGTTACGAGGAATATTCTTATTTCGTGAGAGTATTTCGTAAAAAAACGGGACTAACACCTTCTTTATTTGTTAAAGGCAATAAATTATAATTTGTTTCAAAACTGGAATTTAAACGGTCCTTCGAAGTAAGTTTTGTAGGAGTCCAGCATTTCTCCGTCGGCATCAAAAACGCCTATTTCTATATTTTGTTTTGACAACTTGACTTCACTTTCCGGGAAGCTGATATTGACATTTCCTTTTATCATCGCATCGCCCTTAACAATAATATCTTCTTTACCTGCAAAAGTTATTTCCGAATGTTTTGGATAAAGAACCTTTATTGTCATCATTTTTTTCTCATTGGACTTATTGAGAATCGTATAAGTAAATGTATTGGTGATTTTCCCGTCTCTTATAAAGTAGGCAGCACCAGCCGGTCTGATAAACTTAGCTTCAACCGAACCTCGGTCATACATCAGCAGGCACAAAACACCAATCAGTGCGAAAAGTGCGACCGTTGTTGCCTTCATCCTGGCTGTAAATTTGAATTTTTCCTGATTCTCAATCTCGGCTTCGGTCGCATATCGGATTAGACCTTTTGGCATTCCGACTTTTTCCATTATCTCATCACAAGCATCGATACAAGCCGTGCAGTTGATACACTCTAACTGTTGCCCATTTCTGATATCGATTCCCGTTGGACAAACTACCACACATTGCTGACAATCGATACAATCGCCTTTTCCTGCAGTCTTTCTATTTTCACCATTCCTCCATTTTGCACGATTCTCTCCTCTTTTAAAATCATAATAAACATTGACTGTATTTTTATCTATCAAAACACCCTGCAATCTTCCATAAGGACAAACCAAAGTACAGACCTGCTCTCTGAACCAGGCAAAAACAAAATAAAAAATCCCCGTGAATACCAACATCACAATAAAGTTTGTAGGATATTTTACAGGACCACTCATCATAATTCTAAAAGTCTCCTCATAACCAACAATGTACATAAACATAATATGGCTTATCAGCAATGATATTAGTAAAAAGACAGACCATTTGAGTATTCTTTTTCTGATTTTCTCTTCATCCCAAGCTTGTTTATTCAGTTTCATCTGCTTGTTTCGGTCGCCTTCTATCCAATATTCGATTTTACGGAAAATCATTTCCATAAATAAAGTTTGAGGGCAAATCCAACCACAAAAAATCCTTCCAAAAACAACCGTGAAAAGCATTACAAAAATCACTGAAGTTACAGCACCTAACGCAAGAATGAAAAAGTCCTGCAGATAAAAAGGTTGTCCAAGAATGAAAAATTTTCTGTCTATAATATTAATCAGCAAAACCGGATTACCACTGATTTTGAGAAAAGGCATTATAACAAATAAAAAAATCAATGAATACCCAACATATTCTCTGTAATTGGTGTATTTTCCTTTTGGCTTTCTCGGAAAAACCCATTTTCGGGTTCCGTTTTCGTCCATTGTTCCCACAGAATCTCGGAATGCTTCTTCCAAAATCTCAGTATTTTTTACCGTATTGTCTTTTATATCCATATTAATTTTATCTCTACAAGCAATTCAAAACGATTGAATTATTAAGACTTAAAGCCTTAAAAATCATGCTCCAATTTGCTAATACAAAATTACTTCTGTTAAGAATTTTATGATAATGACATTGACTTACAAAATAGGACAATCAGGACATATCACTATTTTTCAAACTAATATTTATCAGTAAAATTTACACGAGAATGTTTTTAAAATAATATTTTAGATTTCGTTACTTTGGAATCTTTAAAAAAAGTCAAAATGAATTGTCCCTGCTGTTCCGGAAAATCCTACGAAGATTGCTGCCAACCTTATCATTTGAAAGAAAAATTTGCTCCAACGGCAGAAGCATTGATGCGTTCAAGATTTTCGGCTTTTGCAATCCCAAACGGCGAATATCTCTGGGAAACGACTTCTCCTAATAAAAGGCAGTTTCATAATAAAAAGGATTTGCAGGAATGGGGTGAAATCAATGATTGGACGAAGCTGGAAATTGTGGACAAGCCCTCAACCAACAAAGTGGAATTCAAAGCTTTTTATACTGATGAAGACGGTAACAAACAAGTTCATCACGAGTTGTCGCAGTTCAGGATGATTCAGAATCGCTGGTATTATGTGACCGGGGAATTTTTGGATTGATTATTTAGACCCTTCGACAAGCTCAGGGTGACATCGCTGATATAAAGCTTGCCAGGTTGAACATGTCGAATCCTTTACCATTTGGCTACACTGAAGTATTCAAAATGCTTTATAAATTCTGTTTCTTCTTCTGCCTCAAAACATAAAGATACAAACTCTCCACTTTTGCTCTTGCCCAAGGTGTTTTTCGAAGGAATTTGAGCGAGGAACTGACACTTGGATTTTCACCGGTAAAACACTTGATGCTGATTTGTTTTCCTAATTCTCCATAACCTTTATAATATTCCAGCAATTCTTCCAGAATCGCATCCAGACGTTTTCCGTGCAAAGGGTCTTTCGAAGTGTTTTCCATTTTGTAAAATTATTGATATTATTTTGAACGTAAAGCCCACAAAGATTTTTTATAATTATTGAAAATATTTTAAGGTTCGCAAATCGAAGATTCATCGATTCCTTTACATTAATAAAAAATTGAGATAAAGGCGCTTCGCTCAGCTAAATATTAAGAAATAAAATTGAGCGTTATTCTTATTTCTTATATTTGATAATCAAATTTAGAAATATGAAATCTATAGCATTTGCCTTATTATTACTTTCAACAATGTCATACGCTCAAGAATTTGCCAATTTTGGCAGATATCAAAAACAAAACCAGGAAGTCCTTTCACAAAACGTTGCTCCAAACTCTGTTTTGATGGGCGATTCTATCACAGAAGGCTGGTTTGCCACAGACCCGGGATTTTTTACCAAAAATAATTTTGTTGGAAGAGGAATCAGCGGGCAGGTGACTTCGCAGATGCTTTTGAGATTTCGTGAAGATGTAATTAAACTAAAGCCTAAACGTGTCATCATTCTTGCCGGAACTAATGATATTGCGGAAAACCAAGGTCCTATTTCTCTGGATAAAGTCTTTGGAAATATCGTTTCTATGGCAGAATTGGCTAAAGCCAACAACATCAAAGTCGTTCTTTGCTCCGTTCTTCCTGCTTATGATTTCCCTTGGAGAAAAGATATGCAGCCTGCTGACAAAGTCATTGCGCTGAACAAAATGATAAAAGATTATGCTCTTAAAAATCATATCACTTATGTGGATTATCATGCAGTTTTAAAAGATGAAAAAAATGGTTTACCAAAAGAAATTGCAGAGGACGGAATCCATCCTAACAAATCAGGTTACGAAAAAATGGAAACTATCCTGATGAAAAATTTGAAATAATGAATCTCGAAGCATTAAAATATCCCGTCGGGAAATTTGTAAAACCCGAATTCATAAAGAAAGAAACCATCGATTATGCTATTTCAGACATTGAAAATTTCCCAGGTCTCATAAAAACCGAAATCCAAAATCTCGATGAGAAGGATTTACAATTAAGGTACAGACCTGAAGGCTGGACAATCAATCAGGTTATTCATCATTGTGCTGATAGTCATATTAACAGCTATTTGAGATTCAAACTGGCGTTGACGGAAAATATTCCCATCATCAAACCTTACGAGGAAAGTCTTTGGGCAGAATTGCCGGACAATCAATTGTCGCCATTTGTTTCTTTACAGCTTTTGGAAGCTTTGCATACAAGATGGGTTTTCATTTTAAAAAGTCTTTCCGAAGAAGATTTGAATAAAGAATTTATTCATCCGGAACAATCGGAAAAGATTTCACTTAAAGAAAATATCTTGGTTTACAGTTGGCATTGTCGGCATCATCTGGCGCATATAAAGCAAGCAAAAGAGTTGAAATTTAACTAATCAATTTTTTTATACGTATAAATCCCCTTTTTAGTCGTCATTGTCATTTTCTTTTTTTCCGGAGAAAATAACAATTCGATTTTATTTGTATCGTAAACAAACTTATTTTTTACTTTCGCTTCAATCAGAATTTCTGGAGAATCGCCTTGCTGGAGATATAATTTATCATTGAGAATATAAACATTCAAATCTTTCGACTCATCTGTATATTTATATTTCCCAACATATTGCTGTAATTCCTGATTATCAAGTTTAATTCTTTTAAAATCCGGAATCTCATATTTATCATCATATAAATCATTAAGAACATACTCCAAAATATCGCCTATATCATATCTCACACCATTTTCTGCTATACAAATTGCAATTTTATCTTCCGGAATGTAAAGTGCAAATGTTAAATAACCTAGAACAGAGCCTGTATGTCCATACATATTTTTACTTTCATAAGGATAATGAAACAATCCTTTCTGTAGGTTTTTCATTTGTATGAGAGATTTCTCAGAAACCAATTTTCCATCAAATAAAGCTTTAAAAAATGTATTAATATCTGAAGGCGTAGAAACAATATTTCCTGCACCTATAAAATTATTAAGTCCTAAATTTTCTTTTTTCCGCCAGTTATTATAATAGACATAAGATTTGGCTTCGTTATTATTTTCGTCTGTTAAATTTCCCGTATAAGTATTTTGCAAGTTAAGGGAACCTATAATTTTCTCTTTTAATATTTCCGAATAATCTTTTCCATAAACTTTTTCCAAAATAAATCCAAGAAGAGCATAACCTGTATTAGAATAAGAAAACTTATAATCAGGAGGAAAATCTGAAGGTAATTTGTAAATCATTTCCAATAGCAATTCTTTTGAATAGCTTTTGTATTTCAAATCATCATAAAATTTTGACTTATCATAACTCCTTATTCCGCTTGTATGTTCTAACAAATTAGAAATCTGTATAATATCTGCGTTTTTAACTCTCGGGAAAAACTTGGACAATTTATCCGTTTGTTTCAGTTTTCCTTCTTCAATTGCTTTAAATATCAAAACGGCTGTGAAGGTTTTGGTCACAGAACCTATTCTATATTTAGTATTATCATCTGGAACAGTTTCATTTTCCAAATCAGCAAAACCAATATTCTTTTCATAGATATCTTTTCCCTCTTTTTGAACTTTGATTCGGAACATTGCTTTATCATAAGCTCCGAATGCGTTATAAACGCTATCAAGTTTACTTTTGTTATGAATCGTCTGAGCAAAAATCTGCTGACTAAATAAGAGAATTAATAGGTAATAGTTTTTCATCATTTACAAATATAAATAAATCTAAGATTTGAGATAAAAATCCTTTTTCAAATTCCTCACAAAAAGCGTATTTTTAGGCAAAATTTTTCAGTGATGATTTACGGAATCGACCAGCTTGGCTATCATGATGTTTTAGAGATTTTAAAAAATCCTTCCAAAGCCAAACTCAATAAAAAATCAAAAGACCAAATCATAAAATCGCAGCAGAATGTCAGAAAAATTGTAGAATCTGACAGAACGGTTTATGGCATCAATACGGGATTTGGGCCGCTTTGTGACACTAAGATTTCAGAATCGGAGACAGCACAACTTCAACATAATTTGATTATTTCTCACGCCGTTGGTGTTGGGAAACCAATTGACAAGACCATTTCTAAAATCATGATGATTTCCAAAGTCCACGCTTTGTCGAAAGGCTATTCGGGCGTTTCCTTGGATGTTATCGAGCGATTGATTCTGATGTTGGAGTTGGATATCATTCCGGTTGTTCCGGAGCAAGGTTCTGTTGGCGCTTCCGGAGATTTGGCACCGTTGGCACATTTGGTTCTACCACTTTTGGGATTGGGCCAGGTTTGGGAAAATGATAAAACGGTTGAGACTTCAAAAGTTTTGAAAAAGCATAAAATTCAACCGTTGAAATTAGGCCCGAAAGAAGGTTTGGGACTGATTAACGGGACACAGTTTATTTTGGCTCATGCGATTACAGGCCTTGCAAAATTCGAATACCTTTTGGATTTGGCAGATTTGACCGCGGCGATGAGCCTGGAAGCTTATCGTGGTTCAGCAAGTCCGTTCAAAAAAGAATTACACGAGATTCGTCCGTTTGACGGAAGCCAAAAAGTGGCTGAAAGAATGCGAAATTTTCTAAAAAATTCGGACAATCTGAAATCCCACGAATTCTGTGACCGAGTTCAGGACCCTTATTCTATGAGATGTGTTCCACAGGTTCACGGTGCCAGCAGAAATGCCTTCGAACATCTGAAACAAATGGCAGAAACAGAACTCAATTCCGTAACAGATAATCCTATTGTTTTAAGCGCAGAAGAATCGATTTCCGGAGGGAATTTCCACGGACAACTGATGGCTTTGCCTCTGGATTATGCTTCTTTGGCAGCTGCAGAATTAGGAAATATTTCTGATAGAAGGAGTTATCTTTTACTAGAAGGAAAATATGGCTTACCGAAATTATTAGTAGAAAGCTCAGGGCTTAACTCCGGCTTTATGATTCCACAATATACAAGTGCAGCATTGGTTACGGAAAACAAGACGCTTTGTTTCCCGGCATCTGCAGATTCTATACCGACAAGCTTAGGTCAGGAAGACCACGTATCTATGGGCAGTATTTCTGGTAGAAAATTCAATCAGATTCTTGGAAACTTAGAAAACATCTTAGCTATAGAATTGATGTTTGCTGCTCAAGGTTTAGAATTCCGAAGACCTGCAAAATGTTCCAAAATTGTTGAGAAAAACTATGAATTAATTCGTTCCGTTGTCCCAAAACTGGAAAACGACCGGTTGATTGGTGAAGATATTTTGAAGATTGCTGAATTGATTAGAGAACAGAAATTTGTAGTAAATTAAAATATTAACTACATAGACATAATAGTTTTTTAAGGCTAAATAGAATTCCTGTTATTTTTTATTTTAGTCTGTAAAATCATTAAACTTTCTTATGTGTCTATGTGGTTTTAAAATCTAAAGTATATGCAAACCCTCAGAACAACCTCCGAAAATCCAGACTTTGAAAAATTAGTAAAACAATTAGATTCATATCTTGCCGTTATGGACGGTGAAGAACACGATTTCTATCATCAATATAACAAAATCGATATGCTTAAAAATTGCATCGTTATTTTTGATAATGACGAAGCAGTTGCTTGTGGCGCCATAAAAGAATTGGATTCAAAATCAATGGAAGTCAAAAGAATGTTCACGCTTCCCGAAAAACGTGGAAAAGGTTTAGCTTCAGCTATTTTGAAAGAATTAGAAATTTGGGCTAAAGAATTAGGCTACGAAAAAACAGTTTTAGAAACCGGAAAAAGACAAGTCGAAGCCGTTGCACTTTACAACAAATGCGGTTACAAAGTTATTCCAAATTATGGACAATATGCAGGAATTGAAAACAGTATTTGTTTCGAGAAAGAATTACAAAATAAATAATAAAGGATTGTTATAACTTAAAATTTATAAGCAATATTCCAACTGAATCCCATATTGAATTTCCCTGAGCTTCTTCCGAATCCGGGGACAATCATTGGAACTATCTCATCTTGTTTGGTTGTGTAAACCAAATATTTTGGTTGAAGATTAACATCGATGAAAAAATTGCTGTCAAAAACCTGAATTCTGGCTCCAAGATTTCCCTCAACCCAATAGCTACTTTGATTTGAAGGATCAAAAGCCACAAAAATACCCTGACTGTTCATACCTTTTACCGGAACTGCCATATATTCCTGAGAATAAAAACTTCCTGCTAATTTGGCACCAGCATAAAATCCATTAAAATCATTTTCGGGATCCGATGTCAACATATAAAATCTTCCGAGCTTTGCAAAAAAACCATCAGCTTTGACATCGTATCCATTTTTTTCATAGATATTTTTATCATAACCAAAGTCAATGGTAGCATGTACTTTTTTACTAATTCTGCTAGAAATAAAGCCTTGAATCAGCTGCCTGTCTCCAAAAAAACCTGCCCCAAGATTAAGAACATCCACTCCGATTATAAAATTTGGAGAATATTTCCACTTTACAGAATCTTGCTTTTTCTCTGCCGATTTTTCTTGTGAAAAAAGAGACAGCGACAAGATACTAAAACCTAAGATAAAAATTGATTTTGCTCTCATCTGTAAGTGATGTGTGATTAGATTCAACATTCAGTACTGGATTAGCTTCCAAAAGTTCGGCATTAAGATTCTCATAATTAATTTTGAAACCGCAAGCTGGTGAAACATAAATTGCTTTTGTAGAATAGTTAATTCTCAACTTACTTCTTGGACCGTCTTTTCTTCTTCTAAAATAAATATCCGTGTAAGTAACATCATCTACTCTTATCGGAACAAAAACCGAATCCACATTAGCTTGTGCTCTGATAATACTTGTCAATTCGGTTTTACCATAGTCTACATCTACATAAAGTGTATCTATAGTAATTAATTGATTATTGTCCGGATTAACTGCGTTTCTGAATTTGAATTTCAATCTTGGCGTAGAATCCGAGCTCAAACAGATATCGTCATCGCTTCCGCAACTTGTAAGAATCAAAAGAAAACTTAGAAAGAAAAGTATTTTTTTCATTGACTAAAGATAAAACAATTTGTTTTATTTCTTAAGGAGCAAAGCAATGTTTTCTACGTGATGTGTCTGTGGAAACATATCAACCGGTAAGATTTTAACCAGCTTATAATCTTCTTTCAACAGAGCAATATCTCTTGCTTGTGTTGCAGAGTTACAGCTCACATAAACAATTCTTTCAGGAGACAATTTCAGAATTTGTTCTACAACTTTCTGATGCATTCCATCGCGAGGAGGGTCTGTAATCAAAACATCAGCCTTTGGATGGTTTTCTAAAAACTCATCGTTGAAGACATTTTTCATATCACCGGCATAAAATGTAGTATTGTCAAGTCCGTTAAGTTCTGCATGTTCAATTGCAGCATCAATAGCTTCTTGAACTGCTTCAATCCCAATAACGTGTTTGGCATTTCTAGCAACATACTGAGCTATCGTTCCTGTTCCTGTGTACAGATCATAAACAATTTGATCTCCTGTTAATTCAGCAAATTCTAATGTTTTTCTATAAAGCTCTAATGCTTGACGATAATTGGTCTGAAAAAAAGATTTTGGTCCAATTTTAAATTTCAGTCCATCCATCTCTTCATACAAGAAACCTTCTCCAAAATAGGTCTGAATATCCAAATCATAGATACTGTCATTTCCTTTTGGATTAATAGCAAAAACCAAAGTTTTAATATGAGGGAATTTTTCTATTAAGAAATCAAATAATTTGATTCTCTCAGACTTCATTTCCTTATACAATTGGAACAATACCATCCATTCTCCTTTTGAATTCTGACGAAGCATCAATGTTCTTAAGAAACCCTCTTGAGCTTTAACATCATAAAATTCTAACCCATTCTCAACAGAATAGTTTTTTACTGCCAAACGAATTTGGTTTGAAGGCTCTTCTTGAAGAAAGCATTCTTTTAAATCAAGAATCTTGCTCCACATTCCTGGAATATGGAATCCCAAAGCGTCTTTGTTTCCAAAATTTTCTTCTGAACTGATTTCATATTGAGTCAACCAACGAGCATTAGAAAAAGAAAATTCCATCTTGTTACGATAAAAGTATTGCTCTTCCGAACCTAAAATTGGAATAATATCAAATCCTGAAACACCTCCAATTCTTGTAATGTTATTAACTACTTCGTCGTGTTTAAAGTCAAGTTGCTTTTCATAAGCAATATTCTGCCACTTACAACCTCCGCAAGTCCCAAAATGAATACATTTTGGATCAACTCTATTTTCTGAATATTCTAAAATTTCAATAGCTTCAGCTTCAAAATAATTGCTTTTTGATTTTCGGACTCTGGCATTTACTAGATCTCCAGGAACAGCACCAGAAACCAAAACAGTTTTTCCAGCTTCTGTTTTACCAACAGAAACTCCTTTCGCACCGGCAGAAAGGAGTCTGATATTTTCAAGAATTTGATTCTTTTTTTTGTTCTTCATGTATATTATTTCGTTTTTGCAGAATCTGCTGTTGGTGCTTTCTGTTGTAACAAATCATTCTGCAATTGAACTTGAGGACTGATTGACGGAGCCTGTAAACCTGAAATTTTATTCATTTCTTCAACAAACTTACCATCACCTAGATTATAAAATGTCTGACTTACAACTTTACCATCTTTATCCAATAAGAAAAATCCCGGGATTTTGAAACCATAGATAAAGAATTTTTTTGCATAATCAGATGATAATCCGCCTTCTGCATAAAAATTACTCCCCGGTATTCCTTTCAGCATTGCATTAGCTGTTTTTGTAAACTGTTCTTTTGTATCATCTACATTTACAAACGCAAAATTTATTTTCGATTTATAGAAATTAACCACCTCTTTTAATACCGGAATTGTTGATTGAGCAATATATGGATTCCATGATGCATAAGTCATCACCAATGTTGGTTTTCCTTTTAATTCGGAAAAATCACCAGTTTTTCCATCTAATTTTAGAAAACTTGTTTTAGGAGCCTCTTCACCTTTCATTAATCCAAAAACGGCGTTGATTGCTGAATTCAAATCATTTTTCACTCCCGAATCTTTGATGTAATCATCACTCACTTTTCTAATTTTAACAACATCAGAAGTATATGGATTAAGGTCAAACTTTGCAATCACAAAAGCTAGCAAGTAATCTTTTGTCTTTTGAGATAACTCCTTATTTGTTGTTAAGAATCTAGCAAAGATTGTCGACATACTAGCAGAATCTTTATCTTTTTGTTTTACAGCATAGTCTTGAAAATCCTTTCCTAATTTGTTCAATAAATAATTCCTATAAATTGGAAGATCTTCAACCATTCTGTCGTTATTCTTTGTGAGAGATTTTTCATAATCTACAAATGCTTTTGAAACTTTGAAAGAAGGATCTCCTGCAACTTGACCGTGAGCACTTTCATACTGAACTAAAAAAGTTAAGATATTAGTAGCCAACTCATCTTTTTTAAGTTTTACAACATCACTATCCGGCCCAACTTTATCAGCTGTATCATCCAGATTTTTTTCAAGATCGGCATAGACTTTCTTAATTTCATTCAAAAAATCAGCTTCTTTTTTTTGAAGCAATTGCATATTAAGTTTAGAACTATACGATTGTAGATATTTCTGAGCTTCTGTAATAAAATCGTTATTCTTTTTAGCATCACCTTCAATTTTGTAAACTTCTGGAAATGTTGTAGCCTCACCTGATATTTTTAAATCTTGTCCCTTTTTCAGATATATAAAATTCATTTTCCCTGCATATGTCACCGCATACATCCCATTTTTAGGAGCTTTGAATTCTCCTTTAAAATTCCCTTTTTCATCAACACCAATATTGACCAATGGTAAAGTAGCCACACCTGAGGCTTCAATAAATTCTATTCTCTCTAGAGGTGACCCTCCTTTGATATTTCCTTCAACTTTAACTTTGGAGCAAGAAACTGCCATGAAAGCAACTAAAAGAAGAAATAAGTATTTTTTCATTTTAAAAATTAATTTGTGCAAAAATAGCTATTATAAGTTATATTAACTAATTGCTATTTCTTAAATTATTATAAATAATTCTAAAGAGTTTATCTTTAAACTAATTTTTTATAATCTGTTGAATTATTTGACTAATATCAGTTTCTCATTTTAATACATATTTTCTTTGTAGTAATCAGGGTAGATTTAATTTAGATATAACAGAAGTATTTTCACAGAATAATCTTCGAGTAATCTACCGATTGGGTAGATAGGTTTTCTGAATTCAATTTTGACATCTTTCATTTTTGGTCCTTATGAATAATAAAAATACGCAAAAAGAG
>QFQW01000091.1 GCA_003248755.1 Chryseobacterium sp.
TACAAATGATATAAAAAATGATATTGACAGAAGCCTTTTGAATCAAGAAGAGTTTTTTGAAAAATATATAAAATCTTACGATCACCTCATCGTGGGAGGCGGAAATCTGTTATCACGATATAAAAAACTGACCGACAAAGTTGATTTTGTTTACGGGATCTATGGACAGGAAAACTTCATCGATAATAAAAATATTGGAGAAAATGATTTTCTGACAATCGGATGGACAGGAAATCCAACGAGAAAGATGAAAGGTTTTGAGGATTATATTGTTCCTGCAATAGAAAAAGTAAAAAAAACAGGAAGAGATATTAGATTAAAAACTAAATTCTCCGGTCCTTATCAGGAGCTTTTCACTTTTTACCAGGACGTGGATTTGATCATTGTTGCTTCCGATGCGGATTCGGGCCCGTCAATGTATGCAGAAGCCAGTTTATCTGGCGTTCCTTGTATCTCCACAAAAGTTGGACTCCCTCTAATGGGAATAAAAGATAATGAAAACGGATTTCTAATTAATCGTAATGTTGAAGAGTTGAAAAATCAAATCATCAATCTATATGATAATCGCGTACTTTTGAAGAGAATGTCTCGTCGGGTTAAGTCTGATTATCTGCAATGGATGGATAATAAAGTAACTATTCAACATATTAAAAAAGTACTGGAAAAATAAAATTTTATGCTGTTCAACTCACTTAGTTTTGCGATTTTTCTGCCCATTGTTTTTGCGTTGTATTGGCTGACAAAAACGAGAAGAAAACAGAATATCCTGTTGATGATTGCAAGCTATTATTTTTATGCTTGTTGGGATTGGAGATTTCTTTTTCTATTGGCTTTTTCGACTGTATTAGATTATTACACTGGTCTTAAAATCGAAGAATCTCAAAAAAAATCGTCCAAAAAGTTTTGGTTTTGGTTGAGCATAGGTGTTAATCTTGGCTTTTTAGGCTTTTTCAAATATTATAATTTCTTTGCGGAGTCTTTTGCCGAATTATTCTCCGGATTCGGGATGCAAACAAGCCCTTGGGTTTTGCAGATTATACTTCCGGTTGGGATTTCTTTTTACACATTCCACGGATTGTCTTATGTGATTGATATTTATAAAGAGCGCATCAAGGCAGAAAAATCTTGGATAGATTATGCCCTTTTTGTTAGTTTTTTCCCGCTATTGGTTGCTGGTCCTATTGAACGGGCAACACATCTACTCCCTCAAATTAAAAAAGAAAGAAAATTTTCCTACACAAATGGAATGGATGGATTGAGACAGATTCTTTGGGGGCTTTTCAAAAAAATGGTGGTTGCCGATAATTGTGCTTATTATGCCAATATGATTTTCAATGATTATCATAACTACACCGGTGTTACTTTGATTTTTGGAGCTGTTCTATTTGCTTTTCAGATTTATGGAGATTTTTCCGGTTATTCCGATATTGCTTTAGGAACTGCAAGATTATTTGGATTTGATCTATTAAGGAATTTTTCTTACCCCTATTTTTCAAGAGATGTTGCAGAATTCTGGCGAAGATGGCATATTTCGCTTTCATCTTGGTTTCGGGATTATTTATACATTCCTTTAGGTGGAAGCAAAGGTGGAAACCGGATGCGAATCAGAAATACTTTTATCATTTTTATTGTAAGCGGATTTTGGCACGGCGCAAACTGGACTTTTATTATGTGGGGATTCCTGAATGCACTATTTATAATGCCCTCTATTATTTTAAAAACTAATAGAAATAATCTGGACATTGTTGCACAGGGAAGAATACTTCCTGATTTTCGAGAAGTTATTCAAATGATTATTACTTTCTCTTTAACTTGTTTTGCTTGGATATTTTTCCGATCGGCATCAGTAACAGATGCTTTTGAATATATTGGCAGAATGTTCTCGACAATTGGAATAGGCATTGGCTATCCCTACAAATTGTTTAATGGAGATTTGAGAGTTTTGATCTTTATAGCAATTATGTTAATCTTCGAATGGTTTATGAGGGAGGAACTTCATCCACTGAGAAAACCATTTACAAATTTGCCTACTTTTGTTAGATGGATTATTTATTTCCTGTTTGCAGTTTTGGTTTTGCTATTTGCAGGGAAGCAAACTGAGTTTATATACTTCCAATTTTAAAAGATGAAAAAATTTATATTAAGGACACTTTTATTTTTATCACCTTTTCTGATTATTGAAATAGCTCAGGGATTCTTGCCTATATATACTTTTACAAATAGGTTTTACGAAGCAAGCTTATATAAAAGTTCTATTATTCCTCACAACTTTCCGCTATATGCCAATCAAAAAGGAGAAACAACAGGATATGGAGATTTGCGCTTCAATACAAAATATGAAGTTGCTAAAAAAGAGGATTTTATTACCGACGAATTAGGATTCAGGAATAACAAGTTCATCAAACATCCCGACATTCTTATTATTGGAGATTCTTTTACAATGGGAGCGACTAATGGTCAATCTCAAACATTAGCTAACCAGATTATGGAACAATCCAATCAAAAATATTCTGTTTATGCAATGTCTCCGGTAGATTTTTCTATTCTTGATAAGATGCTTAAACTTAACATCATTGAAAAGCCAAAGTATATTATCTATCAAAGAGTTGAACGGGGAGAAATTCCTAAACTCGAATATTTTCAGAATTCATTCTCAGACAAATTAAGATATGAGTATAACAATCTTTGGACTATTGGCAATACGAATGTTTTTTTGGATAAGGTTTTTCGAGCCTATGTTAATAATTATGCAAAAGCAAGAATTACCAATTCCAAAGGAGCCGGAACTCAATCCAAAATTGAAGAAAATATGTTCTTTTATGATCCCAAACATATAAATCCATCAGAAGAATGGATGAATCTGAATGTAAAGTCTTTGGAATCTTATAAAAGGTACAGCGATTCTATCGGAAGTCAATTTATTTATTTGCCAATGCCGAACAAAGAAACGGTTTATTTTGAAAAAATTCCTGTAGAAAAACAACCGGATTATCTTTTCAGAATTGGAAATACATTGAAGCAAAAAAATATTAATTATTATCCAACAATCGAGTTTTATAATAATTTTAGAAAAAAAGACAACAGATTGCTTTATCATTCTGATGACTCTCATTGGAATGGTTTGGCATCAGAGCTTATTGCCGTTGAAATCATAAAATATTTGGAAAACCTAGAAAAAAAATAACCTTAGATGATTTCACAACTTACATTTACAAGATTCATTGCGGCTTTTCTCATCGTTTTTCTCCATTACGGAGAGAATCTGCTGACGAATACTTCAGAATCTTTTTTCATTTTGAGAAATCAATTTCATCTGGGAGTAAGTTATTTCTTTGTTTTGTCTGGTTTTGTAATGATGATTGCCTATTCAAAATTGGAAAAAATCGGGTTCAAAGATTATATGATAAATCGTGTATCCAGAATATATCCAACTCATATTTTGGCTTTAGTTTTAACCGTTCTATTCAGTTTGTTGTCAAGCATCAATTATTTAAGTGACTACTCTTTTGATCTAAAATGTTTTTCCTTGGTATTTTTGTTATTACAAGCTTGGTTCTCGGAGTATGCATTGAGTTTTAATATTCCTTCTTGGTCACTTTCTGCCGAGATGTTTTTCTACGCATGCTTTCCTTTTATGTTTAATAGATTATTCAAGAAGCAATCGCCTAAAATCATTATTATTACTTGTATAAGTTTTTGGGCAATCAGCCAAATCGGTTTGAACATTTATCACAGTTCAGATTATTTTGATCCTAAAAATGTGCTGGATAAGAACTTTTTATGTTATAAACCTATTTTTAATCTGAGCAGTTTTGTCATCGGCTGCCTTTTCGGATATCTATTTAAGCTAAAAAATCGTGTTTCAAAAAACTATGATTTAGCGATTGTTCTTTTGATAGTACTCACAACAGTATTTGTTATAAAATTCAATTATTTATTACTACAAAACGGACTGTTGGCAATTAATTTTGGATTGCTCATCTTTCTCTTAGCTAATAATAATGGTAAAATAACTTCTATCTTTAAACACAAAAAATTGGTTCATCTGGGAGATATAAGCTTTGCAATGTATATACTACAATATCCGGTATTTATGGCGCTTAAGAAAGTTAATTATACTCTTAAATTAATTGATAATCCATATATTTACTTTACAGCAGGATTTTTGATTTTATTGATAGCTTCACATTTTGTGTATGTCTATTTTGAAGATCCTATGAGAAAAAAAATTAAAAACATATTTGTATGATTGTTGGCAAAGGTCTTATTGCGAGCTTATTTATAGAAAACGACAGAGAAAATACGGTTTTCTTTGCTTCTGGTGTTTCCAACTCTTTGGAAAATCGCCCTGAAGAATTTTTAAGAGAAGAACATCTTATCAGAAAGACAATCGCAGAAAATCAAGATAAAATATTCGTCTATTTTTCCACTTGCAGCATTTACGATTCTTCAAAAACAAGTAGCGATTATGTTCTTCACAAACTGAAAATGGAACAAATCATAAAAAAAGATTGTGAGAAATACTTTATATTGAGAGTGAGTAACGCTGTTGGAAATGGCGGAAATCCAAATCTATTGATGAATTATCTCATCCGTTCCATCAACAATAATGAAACTATTAATGTTCATACACAAGCCACTAGAAATCTGATTGATGCGGATGACATCAAGAATATTACTTTTGACTTGATCGCAAAATCGGACTTCAATAAAATTGTAAATGTTGCTTACACTCAGAATTATGCAATTATAGAAATTCTGGAAATCATAGAACGTTTTTATAGCACAAAACTGAGCCTTAATCTTATAAAAAGCGGATCAGGTTATGATATTAATGTCCCTGATGTCGAAGATTATTTTAGAGAAAACGGATTGACAGATAAAGAATCTTATCTTAAAAGAATCCTTGAAAAATACTATTCTTAAATAATGAATTTTAAAGAAAAACTTAATCATAAAAATATTTTGGTTACCGGCGGCGCTGGTTTTATCGGCTCCAATCTTTGTGAAGAATTATTAAATCTTGGCGCAAACGTAACTTGTCTAGACAATTTCGCCACAGGTTTCAGAGAAAATCTGGAAGTCTTTAAAGACAATCCGAATTTTAAATTGATTGAAGGTGATATCCGAGATTTGGAAACCTGCAAAACAGCTTGTGAAAATCAGGATTTTGTATTGCACGAAGCGGCACTTGGTTCTGTTCCCAGATCAATCAACGATCCAATAACAAGTAATGATGTGAATGTTGGCGGATTCTTAAATATGCTGGTTGCAGCCAGAGATTCTGGTGTCAAAAGATTTGTTTATGCAGCAAGTTCATCTACTTATGGAGATTCTGAAAGTCTTCCGAAAGTCGAAGATAAAATAGGGAAACCGCTTTCCCCTTATGCGATTACTAAATACGTTAATGAATTATATGCCGATGTTTTCAAAAGAACTTATGCTTTTGATACGATTGGATTGAGATATTTCAATGTCTTTGGAAGAAAGCAGAATCCAAACGGAGCTTATGCTGCTGTAATTCCGAAATTTGTAATGCAGTTAATGAACCACGAATCTCCGGTTATCAACGGCGGCGGAGAATATTCCAGAGATTTCACTTACATCGATAATGTCATATTAATGAATCTTTTAGCTTTAACATCAGACAATGAAGAATCTGTAAATCAGGTTTATAACACTGCTTTTGGTGAGAGAACCACGCTTAATGATCTTGTCAAATATCTTAAACAATATCTATCTGATTTTGACCCAAAAATTGCAGAAGTAGAAGTCATCTACGGTGATTACAGAAAAGGCGATGTTCCGCATTCTCTTGCAAGTATCGACAAAGCAAAAGAACTTTTAAATTACAACCCAAAACTTTCTATGAAAGACGGATTGAAGGAAGCGGTAAACTGGTATTGGGAAAATCTTAAATAACAAAAACAACTGATGAATCAAAAAATTACAATAATAGGTCTTGGCTATGTTGGACTCCCTTTAGCAAGATTATTTTCAACTAAATATCCCGTTGTCGGATTTGATATTAATGAAAAAAGAATCGCAGACCTTAATATGGGAAAAGATGACACTTTGGAAGTTGAAGACGATTTGCTAAAGTCTGCTTTGGTTTCCAAAAACCCAAATTTTGAAGAAACAGGCCTGTTCTGTTCCAACAAATTAGAAGATATTTCTGATTCCAATATATATATAGTAACCGTTCCAACTCCTGTAGACAAGAACAATCGTCCAGATCTTACGCCACTTTACAAGGCAAGTGAAACCGTAGCAAAAGTATTGAAAAAAGGAGACATTATAATTTATGAATCCACTGTTTATCCCGGAGTTACAGAAGAAGAGTGCGTCCCTGTTTTGGAAAAAAACACCGGGTTAAAATTCAATATTGATTTTTTCGCCGGTTATTCTCCGGAAAGAATCAACCCCGGAGACAAACTTCACACAGTTGAAAAAATTCTTAAAGTAACTGCCGGCTCTACTCCTGAAACCGGAAAAATTGTAGATGATCTTTACAAATCTGTGATTGAAGCAGGAACTCATCTTGCACCAACAATCAAAGTGGCAGAAGCTGCAAAAGTGATAGAAAACTCCCAAAGAGATATCAATATTGCTTTCGTAAATGAATTAGCAAAGATTTTTAATCTAATGGGAATTGATACACACGATGTTCTGAAAGCAGCCGGTACAAAATGGAACTTTCTGCCTTTCAAACCAGGCTTGGTTGGTGGACACTGCATTGGTGTAGATCCATATTATCTGGCTCAGAAAGCACAGGAATTCGGTTATCATCCTGAGATTATTCTTGCCGGAAGAAGAATGAACGATTCCATGGGACAGTATGTTGCGAGCGAAACTGTGAAACAAATGCTGAAACAAGACCTAAAAGTGAATGGTTCTGATGTTTTGGTTTTAGGATTTACATTCAAAGAGAATTGTCCTGATGTCAGAAATACAAAAGTTGTAGATGTTGTCAGAAATCTTGAAGATTACGGTATCAACGTAAGCATCTACGATCCTTGGGCAAACCCGGAAGAAGTAAAACACGAATACGGTCTTGCAACCTCAACAAAACCGCCATTCAAAAAATATGAAGCCGTAGTTTTAGCTGTTTCTCACAAAGAATTTGAAAATCTAAACATCAAAAATCTACTTTCAGAAAAAGGAATTATTTATGATGTAAAAGGAATTTTAGCAAAAGAAGATGGAGTGAAAAGATTGTAATTATCGGTCAAATCTCCATCGGAAAAATTTATATCCAATAGATAAAGGCAGGCGGTAAAATAAGTCCTGCTTCTTTAGTTTCTTAGAATAATCCGAAGAAAAATAATCCATCAGTCCCAAAGATTTCATTTTGCTATAAGCCTTGTAACTTCTTTTCCAAAGTGCTTCGTTTTTCTGGGCTTTCCAGTTCATTTCCAATGTCATTGCTTTAAAATCAACCAAAAATTCCAGAATTAGTTTTTTCTTATAAGCATCTTTTTCTTCGCTATAAGCTTTGTCCATATAAGAAGCAATCGTAATCCAATTTCCGAAATGTTTCTCTCCTCTATTATGAATGATAGATGCTCCATGAAAATAGTAAAGGTAAGTATCTTCTCTAAGGAAAGCTATCTTTTCAAATTTTAACATACTTTGAAAACTCCATAAAACATCCTGAGAAAACAAGTCTTTGACAAAGTATAATTTGTGCTTCATCAGAAAATCCATTCTAACCAGTTTATCACAAGCCATTACAGGATATTCTCCTTTTACAAAATTCCAAACTATTTCTTCATTTCCTTCCAGAATATCTTTTTTAGAATTGATTGGAAAATAATTTCGTCTCCAGTTTTCTTCTTCATTGATACAGACACTTTGTCCCAAAACCATTTCTGCATTGGTTTCTTCAGCAAGTTTTACGAGATGATCAATGGCATAATCTGTGATTTCATCATCACTGTCAAGAAAATAGATGTACTTTCCTTTAGCCAGATCCATTCCGGCATTTCTTGCCATAGAAAGACCTTGATTCGTAGGCTGATTAAAAATAATAAAATTAAAATTCTGATTTTTCTGAATAACATCCTTAGCAATATCCATTGACAAATCGGGTGTTACATCATTCACCAAAATACATTCGATGTTTTTATACGTCTGATTAACAACCGACTGAAGACATCTTTCAATAAATTTTTCTACTTTATAAACAGGAATTACGATTGTAACAAGAGGACTCATCAGGTGTACTTTAATTTTATTAATTTTAGACAAAAATAGAAATAAAAATCTGGCATTAACTTATCTTTGTATCAATAGAAACACAATGGACTTTTTTTCTAAAATTATTTTTAAAATACTGAAGAAAAACTCGCTGAATATCATTCGGAAAAATAAAAATTCCAAGATTGGCGATGCTTTCAGAATCGGAAATTACTCACATTTTTCCATTCATCAATCGGCTTCTTTATTGATTGGCAATCGCGTGAATCTGAGAAACTACTGCAATTTTGTTTTATTGGAAAATGCAAAAGTTGTTCTGGAAGATAATGTTTTTATGAATAATTACTGCTCCATCAATGCTATAGAAAAAATAGAAATCGGTGAAAATACGTTGTTTGGAGAAGGCGTAAAACTCTATGACCACAACCACGAATATAATGGACAAATCGTAGAACACCGCCAATTCAAATCTTCTCCTATAAAAATAGGTAAGAACTGCTGGCTTGGAAGCAATGTCACTGTTCTGAAAGGTGTTACTATTGGTGACAACTGTATTATTGGCGCAGGTTGCCTTATTCACAAAGATGTTCCTGCGGGGAGTGTTGTAAAATTAAATCAGACTTTTTCTTAATCAATTCTATGAATTACACACCTAAGATTTCTGTTGTAATGTCTGTTTATAATGGCAGTAATTTTTTAGCTCAGAGCATTCTGGCAATTTTGGACCAGACATTTCAGGATTTCGAATTTATTATTATTGATGATGCTTCTACGGATGATACTCCTGATATCATAAAAATTTTTGCGGATAAAGATTCCCGAATCCGACCTTTCCGAAACGAAAAAAATATCGGCCCGGCTGGTTTCATTAAAAATCTGAACTTCGGTTGCAGACAAGCAAAAGGAAAATATATTGCAAGAATAGATCACGACGATATTTCCAGAAAAGACCGTTTCCAGTTGCAATATGATTTTTTAGAAAATAATCCCGAAGTCTTTATTATAGGCGCAGCCCTGCGAAGAGTGGATGAAAATGGCAATGATCTGGGAGAAATGAGGCCACCTCTTGATGATGAAAATATCAGAAAAGTGATGCCAAAAAAAATCTCTTTGTATCATCCGGTGATTATGTTCAGGAAAGAATTCTACGAAGATTTTTACAGAGAAAAAATGCGCTATTGCGAGGACTATGATTTCTATTTAAGAATCATGACCGATTCTCTTAAAATGGCGAACCTGAACGAATGTCTTCTGGAATACAGAATTCTGCAAAATTCACTTTCCAGAGAACAAGATAAAGTCATTAAGAATCTTTTTATCCATCAGTCAAAAGTTTTTTACAAAGAACGTTTGGAAAAAGGCCGAGATTCTTACGGTAACTTTGACCCGAATGAGTTTCTGAATATTTATGAAAACCATTCTAAACCTTTGATTCAAAAAGCGATTGATGTTTCAAAGAAGTATTTTGATTTTCGGGGATTTGAAAAGCTGATGAAAATGTATAAAGAATCGCATCATCCTGATTTTTTTTATGCTAAAAATTCGATTTTGCTTACTCTCGGAGAATCTGTTTTTTACAAAAATTCCAAATTTATCAATAAACTTAGTTAAGCAATGACAGATATTTTTATCAAATCTTTCAACCGTCCTTTCTATCTTGACAGATGCATTGCTTCTATCGAAAAATATGTTTCGGGAAAATTCCGAATTAAAGTTTTGGATGATGGAACACCAGAAAAATATCTTGACAAAATCAGAAAAAAATATCCTCACGCCGAGATTCTTCTTTCCGATAATTACCAAAAAAAAATCAAAGCTATTGAAGAAAATTTAAGCTCCGGAAAACCGGTAAATGGTTTTGAAATACCAACCAGATTTTGGTACGATAATGTAAAAAAAGCGTCAGAATATGTGATTGTTACAGAAGATGATGTTTGGTTTACACAACCGGTTAATGTAGATGAATTATCACAGCAAGCTGAAAATTTAAATGTCTCTCTGATAAAACTGGGCTGGCTCGGAAACGAATCGGAAAGGAAGGATTTGATTATTAATTCTATCTCCGATAATCTGGAATCTGCAAAACCAAAACCTCTTCCCTATTTTCCAAAGAAACTGATGGAAGCTTTTTTCTATAATCAATATAAATTCTACACGATTCTTTACAAATTAGGAAAAGTTGACCATTACACTCAGGGGAAATATTGGGCGCTCAACTCTATATTAATGGGATTTTTTAACAAAAATTACTGGCTGAAAATCTGGGACGGAATGGACGGAAAAGTAGATGAAAAAAGACAACTTATCAATGCTTCCCTAATCTACAAAAAATATAAAAATAATCCGAATTTTGTTTCAAGACTGAAAACAGAATCAATGAAAACAACGTTCCAGTCATCTGCAACCAATTCTTATCACGAATATGGTTTTGATTTCGATGTTAACCGATTCAATCACTTGATTAATGAAGCTTGGCTGGATAACGAATTTGATTCTTTGGAAAATTTTCCAAAAGATTTTTCTCCGGATTATTTTAAGAAATTTGTTTCTGATAAAATCAATTTCTCTGAGTTTGAAAAATGGGCAAACCAATTCCGAAAACAATACGAAAATATGGGTTGCAAAACAGAATAAAAAAACTCCGAAAATTACTTTCGGAGTTTATATTTTAAATAATTAATCTTTCAAAATAAGACCGGCATATTTACCATCAAATTCTATAATGTATGGCTTGCGGTTATTCTTTTCACAGTAATCTTTGAAAGCTGCGTTATCACCAACATCATCACTCATAAAGATTCCTCCTGTTCTTAATTTGCTCCATAAAAGATTATAAGCCCAGATTCTTCCATCATAAGTTTTATCGCTGTCATAATGAACAACATCAAAAGAATTAGCTTTTTCAAAAATCTTTGGAAGAGATTCTTTATCCGCAAATCTATAAAGATCCCAATTGTTTTTAAATTTAGTAGGAATCACACAACCTACAAAGTCTTCACTTTGATTTTGCAAAATGTAAGGCATATCAGAACTGTATAAAGTCCCATTTCTATGAACCAAAGATGCTAAAGCAGCAAAAGATGACCAACCGTATGCGACACCTGTTTCTATAGATTTTTGTGCATTTGTGTATTCATTAATATAATAGATCACACTTAATGAGCCTGCTCCACCCATTTTTACCGGAGCTTTTGCCTGAGCTTGTAGAGCTTTCGAAAATTCTTGTGGAAATAACTTTTCAAACGGGATAAATGTGGTATTCAGTACATTTTCTATGAATTCTTTCTCAGAAATGGCGATAGATTTACACCAAGCCTCGGCTTCTTCCTTTCCTCGCAGACCAGATGAGCGATTGAATATGTTTTTCCATATTTTACGTCTCAATTCAGGATAAAGGTCCGGACGTTTCAAATAGGCAAAAAAAGTAGATACAATTTCAGAAACTTTACTCATACAATTTATGTTTTGAAATGCAAAAATACAAAACAATTGGACAAACAATGCTTATATTTGTAATCTTAAGGATTAATTTTTTTAAACACACAAATGCACCAGAAAATAAAAGTCCTTTTCAGACATCGCTCGATGGAAATGGGAGGTGTGGAAAAAGTAATTCTCGATCTTTTGGAAAACCTTCCGGGAGATATTTTTGATATTACATTATTTCTTACGCTTAATCAGGGCGAACTCAGAAATCAGATTCCTTCGGATATTGAAACGATTTATCTTCAGAAAGGCAAGGAAGACATGAGTTCTAATAAGTTCATCAGGACAATCCAACTTATTAAAAGAAATCTCACTCTTCTGTTTTATAGAAAAAACCCGAAAATCCTTTATAAAAAAATCATCAAAAAAGATTTCGATATTGAGATTGCTCCAACTTATGCAGAGTTTGAGAATGTTCTATCCAGTCCTTTAAAATCTAGAAAAATTGCTTGGTTCCACACAGATGTAAGCTATGATCCGGATCAAAAAAGAGTTCTGAACAGAATTAATAATTTGAAGAAATTTGATTGGGTAATCTTCGGATCAAAGCAAACCCGAGACGTGATTAAAGATCTTTATCATATTGATTATCCAAAGAGCTCGGTTATTTACAATGCTATAAAAATAGATGACGTCCGAAAAAAAGCAACCGAATTCGATTTTGATTACAAAGTTAACCATCCTGTGTTTTCATCGATGGGAAGATTACACAGCCGAAAAAACTATCACACGCTGATGAAAGTCCATAAAAGGCTTTTGGATAACGGCTTACCTCATTCTGTAGCTGTAATTGGCGGTGGCGGAGAAATGGAGAATTTGAAAAATCAGGTAAAAGAACTGGGTGTGGAAAAATCCTTTTTACTTCTCGATACACAGACCAATCCATATCCCTATATTTTCAATTCGGATTATTTTGTATTACCATCCGAGTCAGAATCCTATCCTTTGACAATCGGGGAAGTAATGGGACTTAGCATTCCCGTAATCAGTACCAATGTTGGCGGAATTCCAGAAATGATTGATGATAGAATTGATGGCTATCTTGTAAATCCGGATGAAAATTCTATTTACGACGCAATGAAATTATTTTTAACAGATCCAAGTATCCCTGAGAAAATTAAAATCAATGCAGAAAAATCTGTGGAAAAATTTGATAACCAGAAGATCTATAATGACGTAACTTCTGTTTTTACAAAGCAATTTGAACAAAGAAAATGAGCCGTCCACTTATAAGCATATTAACACCGTCATACAATCGTGCGCATACTTTGCCAAGGGTTTTTGAGTCTTTGAAAAATCAGACTTTCAAAAATTTTGAATGGATCGTGATAGATGATGGTTCTACAGATAATACAAAAGATGTGGTAGAAGCTTTTCAAAAAGAATCAGAGTTTGAGATTCGTTATTATCATCAGGAAAATCAACACAAATTTTTGACCTTTTTCAGAGGAATTGATTTATCAAAAGGCAAATATTTTTCTCCGCTAGATTCTGACGATGCTTTGCCCAGAGATTCTATGGAAATCCTTTTCAATACTTGGGAAAGCATTCCGGATTCCCGAAACATCGTATTTGTTTCCACACTTTGTGAAGATCAATTCGGGAATATTGTTGGAGATCACTTTCCAAAAGACCCGTTGATTTGCAGCATTTTTGATATGCGTTACAAATATAAAGTCAAAGGAGACAAATGGGGAATGGGAAAAACAGAGATTTATAAAAAGATGAAGCTCAATTTTGGAGATTTATCCGGAAAAGGATTTATTCCGGAAGGTGTTTTTCAATATCAATTTGATAAACTTGGTCTGCATTATTGCATCAATAAGGTTACCAGAATTTATTTCCGAGATAAGAATGATGATATATCTCTAGCCAATCTTTTTTATGATAAGAAAAATGCATTTGGATTGGCCGAGAATTATAAAGCCTTTCTTAACACTTATCACCACAAACTTTTCTCTTATCCAAAAACAATTCTCCGAAATCTAGGTGGTTATTTGAAATTCTCCAAATTAGACGACAGATCTTATGCAAGAACTATTAAAGACTTAGATTCCACTTCTTTAAAATTACTGGTAATTATTTTTTATCCTTTTTTCAAAGTGTTATTCTAAGAATAATATTTGGTTTTGACAAGAAATGGTAAAAGAGTTTCTTATCTTTGCAAAAATTTACTGAGAGAATTTATGATCAATATTGCTGCAATAGAATACTATTTGCCAGAAAATATATTAACCAACGAAGATATTTCCAAAGAGTTTCCGGAATGGAGTGCTGAAAAAATCAAGGCAAAAATAGGTGTAGAAGCCAGACACGTTGCCAAAGAATCAGAAACAGCATTGGATTTGGCTTATGAAGCTTCTCTAAAACTTTTGTTATTTGCAAATTCTTCTTGTGCATATCTGTTTACGCTTTTTGCTGTCGAGTCAATGTGCAAACGATTATAGCTCAAATACAGTTTTTTTTGTTGGGTTTCAAGTACAAGAGATACATTTGAAGAAAGCACCCGGCACGGACTGGCACATTCGGATGATAAGTCTCCCTAAGAAATCTCTCATGTACATAAGTGACGATAATAAGAAAAAAAAGGATCACGTACATTTTGCAGAGATCCAGAGCTTTTTGTACAATTAATCAACAATTGACGAAAACCTTCCGCAAGAACTCTGACCCTCAAAATAGAGGAGAACTGTCTGTTCAAGGAACATACAATAGGAGCGATTTTAAGAGGGGTAACCCATTATAGTACAAAGAACAATTATGTTTTAATACGATAGTTGAAGTAAAACTCAAGATCGACGGTTACAGAGTTTGAGGCCATCCAAAGAACACTGACCGTTGAAGCAGTTAAAGAGAATTATTACATTGGGATGGACTCCATATTCAATATTTTTTACAAGATACTGAGGATAAAGAGTTAGATGAAATTAGAAGAAAAGAAAGATGGATTAAAGAAAGATGGGAAGAAGCGGCGGCAGCAGACGGGGAAGCACAAGGCCGTCTGCAAAGTACAGCGGCCGACTTCCGTACTGATCCTGCCCTTTGGGATTAGCTCCTCCTTATTTTTTTTTTTTAATTCCTCGATATCCAGACAACTACATTTTCTTCCTTTGAATCAAGCCCCGAAGAGTACATCTTGCAAGAATAGTAGGGACGACTACAGAAATAGATATGAAAGGTTACCGAAGTAATGGGATTATTATATGAAGTAACTGGAAAATAGGATAATTCTTTTCACTCGAATGCTAATCTAATATTCGACCAACACCGATTTCATTAAAAAAGCGTCCAAACAAGGCAATTTTAGACTCAGTCAAAACTGCCGGACTCTGACTCACAAAAGGTCGGACTAAACAGTCAAAGGATGGTCCGTCGATGACCAAAGATTGTCTTCTACACTGCTCTCAGTGGCCTTTTCTATCGGATCCGTTT
>QFQW01000092.1 GCA_003248755.1 Chryseobacterium sp.
TTGGGTCAAAGTTGGCAAAAGCACCTACAGTGTACGTCCAGCCATTTTTAGAAATCGGTCCCGAAACATTGACATCACCTTGTAACCAACCGAAAGTACTCGTTGTGAATTTTCCTTTTAATTTAAAATCCTTGGTTCCGGTTTGGGAGTAAGAATTCACCGCAAAACCGAGGTCGCCCATCGTATTGGCTAACTGGTCCATTTTCAACAATCCTGTTTTTTCTAAGCCTACACTTTGCCTCCATGTTTTGTTCGGAAGTTCTGGCCAGAAGAAATACACGGCTGGCAAATCATTTTCAAGAATGGTAATTCCGCCTACTGTTGAAGGCAAACCGATATTTACATCTCTCGGACTTGTGTTGTTGGCTGCGTTCAACATAACATTCCTGTTGTTGTCTTCTTTGGATGAAGTTGTAACAGTTTTTACGCTTTCCTCAGTTTTTGAAGCTGCGTTTACAGCACTTTTTATAGATAAACTATCAGTTTTCTCTTGTCCAAGAACTGTGGCAAAGGAAAACATCAAACCTAATGCTGAAATTTTTAAAGTTGATTTTCTCATTTTCTCTATTATATATTCTAATTTTCTTTCAAAAAAGCATAAGAGAAATAGCAACATCAAAATATGAAGTTGTATATAACACAATGATATTTAAGGAACTTACTTCTGAATTATATCAGTCTGAAATAGAATTTGTGGTGCTAAAAATTTCTCTTTTATATTTTATAATTTTCTTTAGTTAATATGAATATTTCAATGTTTCATATTGAAGCATTACAATTGTACATCAAAATTTCTTAACTAACAAATAAATATTAAGAAAATTTAACATTGATAGTAAAATACAGATTATCAACATATTATATTAATATTAAAAAGAAATAATTCATTGATTCTCATAGAAACAATGAAATTATCAAATAAAATCTTAACCATTTTTACAGCTGAGGGGACATTATTTTTATATTAACTAAAATTAATGCTAAATTTGCCTGTCTAGACTTTAATGAAAAACATGGATTCTAAACAACAGATTGTGCTTCGATCAAATGAAGCAAAAGAAATTTACTTATCACATATCTCCGCAGACCCTGTTATTTTTGGTTTTGATAATAATGGATTAAAAGTTCTGATGCTACAATTGAACTATCGCCAGAAATGGCTGCTACCAGGCGGTTATGTAAGAAAAGATGAAGACCTGAACGATGCAGTTGTAAGGATCTTAAAAGAAAGAGCCGGCATTTCTGATGCCTATATGGAAGAATTCGGTGTCTTTGGTAAGAAAGACAGAAGTGAGTTCTTTTTTGAGGAATTTGATGAAACCCTGTTCCATAAGCAACGTTTTATTTCGATAGGTTATTTAGCATTATACAACCCTTCTAACACAACTCTTGTGAAAGACGAAATAAGTAATACGTGTGATTGGATTTCTCTTGACGAATTGGACAATATCGATATTTCAATGGATCACCGAGAAATCATAGACAAAGCATTATTAACATTAAGAGAGCGTATATCTATAAAACCTATTGGTTATAATCTTTTGCCTGAAAAATTCACACTTTCCGAGTTACAAAAACTGTATGAAACAATCTTAGGAAAAGAACTTAATAGAGGTAATTTTTACCGTAAAATAAAAAACCTCGGTATCCTTAAAAAACTTGATGAGCAAAGACGTGGAGGTGCTCATAAATCACCTGACCTTTACAGTTTTGATGAAGAAAACTATAACAAGGCTCTTGAAAATGGTCTAAATAACTGGTAATAAAAAAGCGAGTCAAAAATTTGATTCGCTTTTTTATGTTGTGTCATTATCTAAAATTATTCGCAAAGAATAATTCCTTTATCATTATTGAATTCTAAAACCCCACTTTTAATTTCGTAAGAAAAAGCAGATTTAGCATCATTCTCTTTTGTTAGATATTTTTGATAAGCAGAACCTACTCTATCCGTATAGATTTTCACTTTTCCACCAACCAAAGCTGATACAATTGCCGCGTGATTTTTGAATATCTGGAATTGCCCGCTTTTTCCAGGAAGAAGAACAGATTCCACTTCACCTTCAAAAATTACAAATTCCGGAGTTAAAATTTTTATATTCATTCTTTCTTTTAGATTTAAAGATTTCAGACTTCAGATTTCAGACATTAAAGTCCCATGTCTATAATCTGATATCTTGTGTCTAATTATTAAGCGTTCTCAGCTAACATTTTTTGTCCAGCAGCAATTGCTTCTTCAATAGTTCCTTTCAAGTTGAATGCAGATTCTGGATATTGATCTAATTCTCCATCAATGATCATGTTGAATCCTTTGATGGTATCTTTGATATCAACCAAAGATCCAGGGATACCTGTAAACTGCTCAGCAACGTGGAAAGGCTGAGATAAGAATCTCTGAACTTTTCTAGCTCTGTAAACCACCAATTTATCTTCTTCAGAAAGTTCTTCCATACCAAGGATTGCGATGATATCTTGCAATGCCTTGTATCTCTGAAGAATTTCTTTTACTCTTTGAGCACAATTATAATGTTCTTCACCGATGATTTCCGGAGCCAAGATTCTTGACGTAGAAGCCAATGGATCTACCGCCGGATAAATACCTAATGAAGCAATTTTTCTATCTAATACTGTAGTTGCATCCAAGTGAGCAAATGTAGTTGCCGGAGCCGGGTCAGTTAAGTCATCCGCAGGTACGTAAACCGCCTGTACAGATGTAATAGATCCGTTTTTAGTAGAAGTAATTCTTTCCTGCATCGCACCCATTTCAGATGCCAAAGTTGGTTGGTAACCTACCGCTGATGGCATACGACCAAGAAGTGCAGACACCTCTGAACCAGCTTGTGTAAAACGGAAGATATTGTCTACGAAGAACAATACATCTCTACCTTGTCCGCTTTCTCCACCATCTCTATAATATTCTGCCAAAGTCAAACCAGACAATGCTACTCTAGCTCTTGCTCCTGGCGGCTCATTCATCTGTCCGAAAACGAAAGCTGCTTTAGAATCTTTCATAACCTCTAGGTCCACTTTAGAAAGATCCCAACCTCCATTTTCCATAGAGTGCATGAAGTCATCACCATATTTGATAATCCCGGATTCCAACATCTCTCTCAAAAGGTCATTTCCTTCTCTGGTTCTTTCTCCTACTCCTGCGAATACAGAAAGACCACCATGTCCTTTTGCGATATTATTGATCAATTCCTGGATCAATACTGTTTTTCCTACACCAGCTCCACCGAACAATCCGATTTTACCTCCTTTTGCATAAGGTTCAACAAGGTCTATAACTTTGATACCAGTAAACAAAACTTCAGCAGAAGTTGATAACTGGTCAAATTTCGGTGCTTCTCTGTGGATTGGCAAACCTCCTTCTTTAGATAAAGACTGGATTCCATCAATAGCATCTCCTACTACATTGAAAAGACGTCCGTTAACACCTTCTCCGATTGGCATTGTAATCTGAAGACCTGTACCAGTAACTTCCTGTCCTCTCTGAAGTCCATCGGTAGCATCCATTGCGATACATCTTACAATATCCTCTCCAATGTGCTGCTCTACCTCCAATACAACTTTTTCACCATTAGTTTTAATGATTTCCAAAGCGTCATATATTTTTGGTAATTGTTCGACTTCATTAAAGACCACGTCAATAACCGGTCCAATAATTTGTGAAATTTTTCCTTTAATTTGGTTTGCCATTACTAAATTTTTACTTGTGCGCAAAGATAATAAAAGTTTACAATTCTGCGTCGTCAGAAAAAAAGATTTTTATCATATTTGCATAACAATTTTAAACACCATTTTTAGGTTATTTTTGCATAGGCAAAATTTTTTCCTGCCATAAAATTCAGAGTTTGAAAATCATCAGAGATATTAAAGATTACCATTCCAAAATACCATTAGCATTATCTTTAGGTATGTTTGACGGTGTTCACCTTGGACATTTATCTATTATTAATAAATTGAATGAGATTGCAGAAAAAGAACATCTTGAATCTGCTATCTTAAGTTTTTGGCCTCATCCGAGAAAATTTCTCAATCCGGATGATGATGTCAAAATGCTTAATACATTAGAGGAAAAATTAGAGCTCCTTGAAAAAAGCGGAATCAAAAATATTTTTCTGAAGACATTTGACGAAGAATTCAGAAATCTTACCGGAACAGAATTCTGTGAAAAAGTTTTGGTTGATAAACTGAATGTAAAACATATCATCATTGGACATGACCATACTTTCGGGAAAAATAAAAGTGGAAATTTTGAATTATTGAAATCTTTGTCCAATGAATTAGGTTTTAAAGTCAATCAATTAGAAGCTGTTCAAACGAATGACCTTAATATCAGTTCTACAAAAATCAGAATTGCTTTATCAGAAGGCAGAATAAACGATGCTAATGCAATGCTGGGTTACAATTATCCATTGACCGGGAAAGTAATCCATGGGAAAAAACTGGGAAGAACAATTGGTTATCCAACGGCTAACATCGATGTTCCCATCAATAAATTACTTCCAAAAAAAGGCGCTTATATTGTTGAAGTTTGGACTAATGGTCAATTTCATAAGGGAATGTTAAGCATTGGAACCAACCCAACAATCGACGAAAAGAACGAATCTTTACATACTGAAGTTTATATTCTGGATTTCGACCAAGATATTTATGGTAAAGAAATCACCATCAAATTCCGAGATTTTCTACACGACGAAATTAAATTCGAAGGTTTGGAAAAATTGATTGAAAGATTAGATGAAGATAAAAGATTGACTGAGGAATTTCAGTTTTAAGAATTATTAATTTCTTCTTTTAATTTTTTCGTCAAAGATTTAAAAACCAAATCGTATGAATGGTCAATCAATTTTAGAATCAATTCTTTTTTAAGACCTTCGCAAAGAACGGAATTCCAATGGGTTTTATTTAAGTGAAATGCACCAGCTATTTGAAAATATTTTTCTCTGAGTTCCTCGCTCCAAACTGGGTCAGTTTTTACAGAAAATGTTGGCTGAGTACTTTCCAAAGGCAAAAACAAGAATATTTTCCCACCAACCTTGAACACCAAAGTTTCGTTATCAAAAGGAAAACCTTCCGTTACAGCTTTTTTGGATAGACAATATTCGCGGATTTCCTCAATTTCCATTTTTTTAATTTAACAATTTAGCAATCTATTAGTATAACAATGAATTTAACTTTTTCTAAAAATACATTGATACATTGTTACACTTTTAAAATTTAAAAGTATTCTTCGGTAGTTCTTTATTGATTTCGATTTTATTAATCAGCATTACATAATCGCTGTCTTTTTTAGGCGAAGACGATTCGATTCTGTAAGGCATCAATAGGTTTCCCACTTTTCTGTAATCGGAGTAAGTCAACGTTTCATCTTTCTTGATTTCGCGGAAAAGCGAATAATTTTTGATATCAAAATAATAAATGGTTTTATTGACATTCTTCGTCAATTCTACTTTGAAATAGATTTGTTCTCCGATTTTTTCTTTTCCCAAAAGTTCAGCTTCAAAACCTTTGCTTTCATAATCGATAAAATCATTATCAAAATTCTCCGGAATGTAATCTGTATATTGCTGAAGCTTGTTCTGAGCATAATTCATCGCATGACCATTCTTTCCGTCAAAGCCTTCAACAGGCGTTTCTTTTCCAGCCAAAATAATAGCTGTTTTGGTAAGATTTGGGCGTTGCTGGTAGATTTTCATTAAGTAAGAATCATTCACGCCAAGCGTTACCCGTCCTTGTATCTGAACCGTATTCAGGAGTTTCCAATTGGTAAGACCTCCGGAACTTTCAATATTTCTATCGATGATTTCCTTTGCGGTTTGTGCAAAAATAATTTGTGAAAATATAATAGCAAAAAGGACAATTATTCTGTTCATTCAAAAATTTTAGGATTTCAAAGATAGGATTTTTATTAAGTTTTGAACTTTTTAGGGATATTAAATCTGACTAAAAAAGATATTAATCATTATATCAGTAGTTTGGCCTTCTCCAAATCTTCCGGCGTATCAATCCCAATTCCGACAAAATCGGTTTCTACCATCTTTATTTTCATTCCATTTTCCAAGTAACGCAATTGCTCTAATTTTTCCGAAATTTCCAAAGGTGTCATTTCCAATGAAGAGAATTTGATCAAAGCTTCTTTTCGGAAAGCATAAACACCAATATGCTTGTAATAATTGACATTATAAGATAATTCCCGATGAAAAGGAATTACCGAACGGCTGAAATACAATGCAAACCCATTATTATCAGTAATGACTTTTACATTATTTGGGTTCTGGATTTCTTCCGATTCTTTTAATTGAATCTTCAATGAAGCTAAAGAAACTTCTTTTTTATCATCATTGGAAAAAACATCAATTAATTGCTTCAAAGGTTCTTTTTTGAGAAATGGTTCATCACCCTGGACATTGATGACAATATCACAATCGATATTTTGAACAGCTTCTGCAATTCTGTCGCTTCCAGTCTCGTGTTCGCCTGTCATCACAGCTTTTCCGCCGTTTTTGGAAATCTCATCAAAAATAATCTCTGAATCTGTTGCCACAAATACTTCATCAAACAAACCTGTTTCCACGACATTCTGATAAGTAGTTGTAATAATGGTTCTATTACCCAGAATCTCCATCATTTTCCCCGGAAATCTTGTTGAATTATAACGAGCAGGAATAACTGCAATAACTTTCATCACTGATATTGTTTTATAATCTTTTCCAATCTATCATCTGGCTCAAAGTCAAGGACTTCAATTAATTTAACTTTTTTGAAATCTTTGTGGAATGTATTGATAATCACGTTCCAATTCTCTGGTACCACAGCAGAAGGAACTTTCAAACATAGCTTTTCATAGGCATCGAACCAAGCATTTCCAATCTTCTGACAATCGAAATAATTCCTGAAATCTCTCCAATTTTTTGACAAATCTGAGGATTCAACCGTTTGGATTTCTGTATTATTAGGAATTTTGATGACCATAATCCTAAAATCCTTATTAAATCCTAATCCTTTACGATGCGCCAAAGTTTCTAAATATGCCAATGATATACTTTCCGCTGTATAAAGTACTTTTTTGCCTTCTGAGTTCCATCGCCCTTCTAGTCCACTTGCAAAAAGAGATTCGGCGTATTTTTTATGAACAATTCTATAAACGAGCATTTTTATACAGGATAGCCTTGTGCGAGTTTTTCTATCTCTTCATAAATCAAATCTACACCACCAGAAGTGGAAATAAAATCGATTGGTTTTTCTTCGGAACTCCAAAAAGGACGGTTCATCCAAAGTGTAAACTCGTCCAGATTTCCGAAAATCTCTTTTCCGAAATTGTAGAGATTGATTAGTTTTAAAAGGTGTTCACTATAAATCGGGGCCAAACCTTTCTCCTGGTCTCGATAATTACTGATGGTTCTCGGAGAAAGATTGATAACCGATGCCAAAGTTTTCTCCGGCATTTTTATAGCATCTGCAAGGGAATAAAAGACATCTGTTTTCAAACCTTCTCTTGCTTTTTTGAGTAGTTTATAATCGTCTTGTATAGAAAATCGATTGAATATGGAAGAGCTAACTCCGTATGTCGCCATTGGCTCTTCCACTTTTGATGTTTTCGGATTTTTATTTTGTTTATAATTTCCCATCTCTATAAATCTTTACACAAATATAGAAATTTTTCCAAAACAAAATCGAAAATTTTCCATTTATTTTAAATTCCCCAATGCTTTTTCTAATTTCGGAAGACAATCCTTAATATCATCCAACGAACAACCTCCTACAGAAGCTCTAAACCAAGAAACTGACTTATCATTTCCAAATGCGGAGAACGGAACCAAAGCCATCCCTGCATTATTAATCAGATAGAAAACCAAATCTGTAGAATTTTCAATCACTTTTCCGTCCGGAGTAGTTTTACCAAGATAATCCAATTTAATTGTCAAATAAAGCGCTCCCATTGGCGAGATACTTTCCACAGCAAAACCTTTGGATTTCAAATCCTGGATTCCTGCGTGAAGTTCTTTCAAGCTTACATTCAGTTTTTGTTTGTAATCCTCTAAGAATGTATCAACTGCAGAATCATCAGTTAAAAACTCGGCAACTGCTTCCTGTTCTGGTTTTGGTGCCCATGCTCCAACGTGCGTCAAAAGAGCTTTCATCTTATCAATTACCAAACTCGGTCCGAATCCCCAACCTACTCTAACGCCTGTTGCAGCAAAACATTTAGATGTTCCGTCAACATAAATCGTGTAATTTTTCATTTCCGTGAAAAGACTTACCGGATTGTAATGGTCGGCACCAAATGTCAGCATTGCGTAGATTTGGTCATACATCAGGTAAAGTGGTTTTTCGTCCTCTCCTCTTCTTTTATTTTCTTCCAGAACCAATTCACAAATCTCAGACAATTGTTCTTTTGTAAACATTGTTCCGGTTGGATTCAGCGGTGAACAAAGGCAAAGCAAAACTGCGCCTTCCAGATGTGGTCTCAAATCATCAGCTGTCGGTAAGAAATTATTAGATTCTTGGGTCTGCACTTCAACTGCATTCGCACTTGTCAGGTAAGCATAGTGATTGTTATTCCAGGAAGGAATCGGATAAATCACTTTGTCACCTTCGTCAACAATTGTTTTGAAAACTGCATAAATCAAAGGTCTGGAACCGGCTGTAATCAGAATGTCATTAGCTGAATAATCCAGATTCCAACGTTTCTTCAAATCATTGCTCACAGATGCTCTCAAAGATTGCAAACCGTTTGCTGGCGGATAATTTGTAAGATTATTTTTATAAGCTTTCTCAATTCCCTGTTTCAACTCCGATGGAATTGGATAAATATTAGAATTAAGGTCGCCAATTGTTAGATTTGAGATTTGTGCACCTTTGGCTTTCAAATCGTTGACTTCATTTCCGATTTTGATGATTTCCGAACCAATCAGGTTAGATGCGAGTTTTGATACTTTCACTTATTTATTTTTTTTGATGTTCTCCCGGAACTGAATCCGGGTTTTTACTTTTTATGATTTACAAAAGTCTTAAATGTAACTGACTAAATCAAATTACACAACAAAAAAGTTCTCAAAACTAAATTAAATCAGTAATTGAGAACTTTACTTTTAAAATATTTTAGATGATATTTTTATCAGATAAAAATTTCTAATTACAAATTGAGGTCCTGTTTCACCTTAGCAATCTTATCTTCCAATTTAGGAAGCTTGTCAACAAAATCTTCTTGTGAGTTGATGCTATCTTTTACAGAAACATAGAATTTGATTTTTGGCTCGGTTCCGGAAGGACGAACGCAAACTTTAGTTCCATCTTGAGTATAGAAAATCAAGACGTTGGACTTTGGAATATCATCCATTACCGATTTTTCTCCGGTAGCTGCATTCAAACTGGTCTGTTCTTTGAAATCCTTCAATTCCGCAACAGGTGAACCCGCAATTTCTTTAGGCGGATTATTTCTGAAATCGCTCATCATCTGGTTGATTTCTTCAGCACCGCTTCTGCCCTTTCTTACAACATTAATCAAGCCTTCGTAATACAATCCGACTTCTTTATAGATGTCAATCATATATTCGTAAACGGTTGTTCCGTTGGCTTTACACCAGGCAGCAATTTCACAAGCTGTTAAAATAGAACCACAAGAATCCTTGTCACGAACGAAATCTCCGGTCATAAAACCGAAACTTTCTTCGCCGCCGCAAATGAATTTTTCATGACCTTCAAAATCACGAATCATCTTTCCAATCCATTTGAAACCGGTCAACCCTACTTTGCAGTCCACTCCGAATTTCTCAGCTATATCAAAGAAAACATCAGAAGTCACAATCGTAGAACCAATGAATTCTTTGCCAGTGATTTTTCCGGCTTTTTTCCATTGGTCAAGGATATAATAGGTCAGGATTGTATTGGTTTGATTTCCGTTTAGAAGCTGCATTTCGCCTTCAAGATTTCTCACAGCGATTCCTAATCTGTCACCGTCCGGGTCTGTTCCGATAACGATATCAGCATTAGTAATTCTTGCCAAATCCATTGCCATTGACAATGCCGCAGGTTCTTCCGGATTAGGGGAAGCTACCGTTGGAAAATTCCCGCTTGGAATCATCTGTTCTTTTACCAAATCTAGTTTAGTAAATCCGGCTTTCTTCAATGCTTTTGGAACTGTTGTATAAGTTGTTCCGTGGATGGATGTGAACACGATATTCAGATTATCTCTTCCGACATTTTGATAAAGCGAATTTTCCATGCAAGCATCGATGTAAACATCATCCTGGTCTTCACCAACCCATTCGATTAAATCGTCATTTCCGTTGAATTTGATGTCTTCAAACTTGGTTGCATAAACTTCTCTGATGATATTTTCATCATCCGGCGGAACGATTTGTGCACCGTCATTCCAATATACTTTGTAACCGTTGTATTCCGGCGGATTGTGAGAAGCTGTCAAAACAATTCCTGCATTACATTTTTTATCTCTTACTGTGAAAGACAATTCCGGAGTTGGACGATGTTGTTTGAATAACAGAACTTTGATTCCGTTAGCTGTTAAAACATCCGCAACAATTTTCCCGAATTCTTTCGAATTATTACGAACGTCATAAGCTATGGCTACTTTAATTTCGCCTGAAAACTGCTGATGAAGATAATTCGCAAGTCCCTGAGTGGCTTGACCTAATGTGTATTTATTTAAACGATTGGTTCCAACGCCCATTACACCACGCATTCCGCCAGTCCCGAATTCTAATTCCCTATAAAAAGAATCTTCCAAATCCGGCGAATTGGAATCAATTAAAGTTTGTACTGCGTTTCTTGTTTCCTCGTCAAATGCTTCTGAAAGCCAAAGTTTTGCTTTATCTAATGTTGATAATTCTGACATTATTTATAGTTTTTTGTTTTTGATTTTTTTAAACTTTGTCAAAGATTTTGAACTTTGACAAAGTGTCGTTCTAATTTATTTTCTTGTTTAATAAAACCGCCTTTTCAGTGACTTTCAGCTTTTTCGAAGGACTTCCGTAGTAAACCAATTTTGATGTATCACCTATTTTTCCTTTGATTTCTTCATCTACATTCAGTTCTGCATAATTTCCATTCCGGGAATCGATTTCCAAATCTTTAATATACCAATATGGCGAAATAATACTCGCTGTATCTTTGATATTAAGTTTTGCTAAAGTCGTTTTTCCCAACAGATTAGCCCTGCTTTTGTTCGTCATTTCTATCTCTGACTTTTCTGAAATCACTGAACCGATAAATTTAGCATTATCTTTTAAATGGAGTGTAAAATTTTCAACTTTCATCTGACTTGAAATGTTAAGTTCTACAGAATCAGCTATTTTAATCACATCAAAAGGATTTTTTCCATAAATCGTAATGTTATAGAAATCCACTTTATCCGTTTCGCTTTTCTCTGAGATTGACAGATTTTTATCTTTAACATCAATATTAAGATTATCAAAGAAGTTAGGATAAGTTTCCACGTTCACGAAATTGTGCGGACTCTGAACATAAAAAACACGAAATTTCCCTTTTAAATCCAGTTTGGAAAACTCAGCTAACTCCACATCTTTCGACTGGATTTCGCCTTTTGGTTTTACTTTTCCGCAGGAAACGATTGTTAAGATTAGAAGTAAGTATAATAGTTTTTTCATGCTCTTAATTTATAATTTTGACGAAATATAAAACATAATATTTGTCATTCCGTAGGAATCTAGATTTTATAATCACTATATTAATAAACATTGTTGAGATTCCTACGGAATAATAAAAACAACGTTTAAAAATGGAAACAATTATATCATTTCTTCAATATGATAATTTTTATGCTCACGGTTGGTTCTGATAATCAATTCTCCTAAGAATCCCGCTACAAACAATAAACTTCCCAGAATCATCATCGTCAAAGCAATGAAAAACCAAGGATTGTTGGCAATCAGATTTCCGTAGATTTTGAAAACGTAAACGTCAATCAGCTTTGAAACACCCAGCCAAACTGCAGATAAAAATCCGATAATAAACATCAAAGTTCCTGCTGCGCCAAAGAAATGCATTGGTCTGCCGCCAAATCTGCTCACAAACCAAAGTGTTACCAAATCCAAAAATCCGCGAACAAAACGTTCTGTCCCGAATTTCGAAGTTCCATAAGGTCTTGCCTGATGCTGAACCGGTTTTTCCGTAATATTTCTGAAACCTGCATTAGCCGCCAAAACCGGAATATAACGGTGCATATCACCGTAAACGTCAATAGATTTTACGACTTGTTTTCTGTAAGCTTTCAAACCACAATTGAAGTCGTGAAGAGAAACTCCTGACACTTTTCTGGCCGCTGCATTGAAGAGTTTTGACGGGATATTTTTGGTCATCACATTATCAAAACGTTTCTTTTTCCAACCGGAAACAATATCATAATTGCCTGCATTTACCATTTCGTAAAGCTCAGGAATCTCTTCCGGAAAATCCTGTAAATCTGCGTCCATTGTGATAATTACATCACCATTCACTTTTTCAAAAGCTGCGTGAAGAGCCTGGGATTTTCCATAATTTTTGGAAAATTTAATCCCGTGAATCTGCGGATGCTGGATTTTCATATTTTCTATGATAGACCAAGACAAATCTGTGCTTCCGTCATCTATGAACCAAACTTCGTAAGATAATTTGTTGTCTCGACAAACATTGTCGATTCGGGTGAACAACTCTTCCAAAGAGTCTTGTTCATTAAGCAAAGGAATGATTATAGAAAGATTCATTTTTTATAAAAAGATGTTAGATGTTAGATATCAGATATTAGAATTTTTAATTTCAGAGTAAATAATTTGTTTAAATAATACCCTTTAATTATTTATTATCCAACATCTTACTCATAGCGTTTTTTGTTTTTCAAAAATCCTGCAATCACGATAGACAAAAGTAAATAAAATAGTAAAACGCCTCCAAAAATAGCAGACAAAAAACTGAATGAAAAATAATTAATATTTTGTTTTTTGGCATTGTTGATACCTATGCTCATCTTTTTATATTCGTTACTCAGGCTTTTAACTTTTTCGGTATCTTTTGGGTTTATCTCTTTGATTTGCTTATTGTAAGACTCATCCAGTTTAGTTAGTTCCGACTCTATATGTTGATGATTAAGCATATCTCTGGCATCTGTATCAACATAATTAAGAAACAAAAAAATTGACATAAAGGATAAAAAACCACCAACAAATAATGTTACAAAAATCTGTTTAAATGCCTGAGCATAAGTCATTTCTCCAATATTCTTTCTCAGATAATAAACAGAAAGGAATCCCATTAAACTATAGATGAAAGTTAATCCGAATGCATTAACATTAATCGATATATTAAAATAATCAGGTCCAGCGAAAAAATAATACACTATGAAAAATAATAACATAGTGATTGCGTATAAACCAAAGCCGAAAGCTATCGGGTTTTTTGTCATAAATCTAAATTTTGATACTTAATTAATAAAAAAATGAAAAATTTTGTCCTTAACAATCAATTTATTAACCTCGATTATACCGATAAGTAAAGGTATTTTCATTAATTCTGTTTTTGAAATTACAATATTTTCCTATCTTTGCACCGGCAAGTCCTAAACAACCAGCTCCTGAGAATCCTCCAGGGTGGGAACGCAGCAAAGGTAATCGGTTGTAGCGGTGTGATTTAGGTAGCTTGCCATTTTTTATTTCTATAAATTAAGAGATTAAGTAATATTCAGGATTTTGAATTGACTTAATCTCTTAATTTTTTATTAGAATTCGAACTCCTCTCCTAGTTTTGGTAAAGAAAACTCGATATTCTTATCTGAAAAGTGCTTTTTCGCATCTTCGTGATTGATTTCAATTGGTGGAAAAGTATCGAAATGGCAACCAATTACCTTTGGAGTTTTCAATAATTCTGATGCAGCAAAAGCCGCTTTTCTAGGACACATGGTGTAATGTTTTCCAACCGGAAGAATTGATAAATCTAATTTTCCAAAAACTTGCGGAAACAGGCTCATTTCAGCAGTTACACCTGTATCTCCGGCCAAATAAAGGTTTCTTCCATCACCAAATCTAAAAATATATCCAGAAGCTAATCCACCGTAAGAACCGTCTGGGAAAGAACTTGTATGCAATGCCGGAACCATAGAAATCTTCAAACCGTCCAATTTTGCAGAACCTCCAAAATTGATATCGATATTATTGGAATGTCCAAAATATCCGCAAATCTCCGGTTGTCCAATTACAGTTGCATCAGGATGATTTTCAAGAACTTCTTTCACATCAGCGATATGGTCGCCGTGCGCATGTGTAATCAACACATAATCGATTTTCTGAGCTTTGATATCAAATCCGGATTGCGCTCTCTGATAGTTGTAAAAGGGGTCAGAAAGAATTGTTATACCGTTATACGTGAACAAAAAACAGTTTTGTCCTAAGAATTTTATTTTCATTTTTATTTGATTTATTAATTAACAAAATTAAGCCCGACAGCCGTCAAAACAGCCATCATAAAAGTTAAGATTCCAACTTGTTTTAAGAATGGGTCAAGTAATTTTGGTTCTTTGATTGCCATTATACTTCTTCTCAATTTCATAAAAGGAAATATCAAAATCATCACAATAAACGGATAATAAAGGCCTTTTTCCTGAAATCCGTTGTACATTAAAAAAGCTAACATTAACAGAATTGGCAATTGCAACAAAATAATTTCATAAATCATCGCATTTTTGAAACCTAATTTTAAAGCAAATGTTTTCTTGCCAGACAATTCGTCGTTGACGATATCTCTCATATTGTTCAGATTAAGAACTGCCATGCTTAACATTCCGATAGCAGAAGCTGGAATTAAAATGTCATAATCGAAAGTTTTTGTAAAGAGAAAATAACTTCCACAAACCGAAACCAATCCGAAAAAGATAAAGACAAAAATATCGCCCAATCCCATATATCCGTAAGGTTTTTTCCCAACTGTATATCCAATTGCTGCCAAAATACAAGCAATTCCTAATCCTATGAAAATCCAGAATTCTCTGATATTCG
>QFQW01000093.1 GCA_003248755.1 Chryseobacterium sp.
AATTGAACTTCCGGATTCTGCATTCAATGTAAGATTTTCAGTATTTACAGTTCCAAGAACAGAACCGCCGGATTCTGTATTGATAACAATATTTTTCGCATTAGAATCGCCAAAAATTTTTCCACCGCTTTCTGTAGAAAATTTCTGAATATCAAATTGGTCTTTCACTTTCACAACAGAACCAACTCCTGCACTTACAGACTTAACATCTTTCGCATAGATGACAATTTTGGTATCCACATTTTCCATTTGCTGATTTTTTTTGTAACCGATTTGAAGTGTATTGTTTTTTACGCTAATTTCTATAAAACGCATAAAATTGCTTGTAACCTCAGCTTTCTCCTCATTGGATTTTCTGATTTCCACATTGAAAACCATTTCAGAATTAATATTTTCGAAGTGGCTTAATGGAATAGTCTTCGTTTCCACATTACCGGCAGCCTTGAAACTTTGCCCTTTCAGCAATGTAATGGACATAAAAAGTCCGATAATCATTGTTATTAATAGTAATAATAGTTTTTGCATTGTTATAATTTTTTTAGTTTTTATTTAATAAATCAGTCTCTGACTGTTATTTTTGAATATCAAGCATTTCGTATTTTTTCAATTCAGAATAATCCGAAGTAATGACAGATTCTCCTTGTTTCAATCCGGAAACCACTTCGTAATACAGCGGATTCTCCCTTCCCAGACTGATGTTTCTCTTTTCAGCTTTGTTACCTTTCACTACAAAAATCCATTTCCCGTTTGTGTCTTTGTAGAAATTCCCTTTCGGAATCATCATACTTTGGGTGTCAGCGGATAGTTTCAGCTTTACGCCAAACGTCATCCCTATTTTAAGGTTTTCGATTTTTGCATCAATGAAATTCAGTTCCACAGAAAACTGTCCGTCTTTCACTTCCGGAAGAATTTTAGTGATGATAACTTCATATTCTTTTCGGTTGTTGTCGAGTGTTCCTTTGATTCCGTTCGTTAATTTATTAATATAATATTCATCCACTTTTGCGACCAACTTGTAACCGCCCATCAAATCGATTTTCCCGATGCTTTCTCCACTTGTCAAATTTTGTCCGAGAGAAATATTGAATGACGATAACCTTCCCGAAGCCGGCGACATTATCAGGAAATTATTTTTGTTGGAACGGAGGATGTTTAAGCTTTTTTCCATCTGATTAATAGAATTATTGATGGCTGCAAACTGAGAATTTCTCGAAAGTTTCTCATTGGAAGCTCCTTTTTCTACGATTTGTTTTCTGTCTTTCTGATAATTCAGATTTTGTAAAGCAATATCATAATCCGTTTTCTTTCCGATTTCAGCATCGTACAATCTTTTCTGAAGATTAAAAGTCTGTAACGCCGTATTATAATCATTCTGAGACTGCAATAATTCTTTATCCTGGTTAAATTCCTGATTTTTCAGTTCCAGAAGCGAACTCCTCATTTGACTGATTTGTTGCATAATTCCCGTTTCCTGATTCAGGTAATTGAATTCCGTATTCGGATTGTAAACTCTTGCGATGGGTTGTCCTTTTGTCAGCATTTGTCCGTCTTCCGCAAAAATTTCTTTTACCGCACCACCTTCCAGAACATTCACAAGAGAAGAATTAAGAGATTGCGTCTGCGCAGTTACCATCAACATATCTTCGAATTTTCCATTGGTCACCTCATCAATCGTGATATCTTCCGACTTTACATTATAAGTTTTTTTCTGATTCAAAAAATACCATCCAAAAACTGAAACTGCTACAGCAGAAGCGATGATGATTAAGACAAATTTTAGTTTAGATTTCTTTTTTACTATTTTCGTATCCATATTTAGATAACTATTTTACTTACAGACAATTACACAATGCAGATGCCACAAATTTATAATCTTGTAACTCTCTGTAAATGTGATTAAATATAATTTTATTAATTTTAAAACTGTTCATTATCGAACACTTTTTGTACGGAAACGGACAATTATTTTTATTTTATTGAGAAAATCGGAAATGTAATGATATAGGGACTTCAAATGTCTACTTAAAAAATTACTTATGAAATATTTAAAACTACTTTTCTTGATTATACCATTCTACGGATTTGGACAGCAAATCATTTCTAAAGATGTCTATAATTTTTGGAATGCATATGATAAAATTATTCAGGAAAAGAATCAGGATAATCAAATCAACTTAATTAAAACCCTATATATTGATAAAGCAACTCCAGGATTAGCAGGAATTATGAAGGCAAGAAATTATTCTGCAGAAGAATATATTTTTGCTATCAATAATTATCCGAAATTCTGGAAATCAATTCGGGAAAACACACTTAAGTCAAATCAATTTTCAAAACAAATAGAAAATGGAATTGATAAACTAAAAATGATTTATCCAGAGTTAAAACCTGTCAACACTTATTTTGAAATCGGAATTTTAAGAACCGGAGGAACTACAATAGACGGAATGTTATTGATTGGAAGCGAAGTTGCTCTGGCCGACAAATCAGTCATTACAGAAGAATTTGACAAGAAATATCCTAATCTAAAAAGTTATTTTGATACAAATCCTATCAATGATGTTGTCTTTCTCAATACGCACGAATATATTCATACTCAACAGAAAGAAACCATTGGAAATACACTTTTATCACAAACGATAATGGAAGGTGTAGCAGAGTTTTTGGCGGAAATTGCTTTAAATACAAAATCACCTAATCCTCAGATTGAATTCGGATATAAAAATGAAGAAAAAATAAAAATCGCTTTCGAAAGAGAAATGTTTTCATCCAACATTTATAATTGGATTATGAATTCGCCTGAAAATCAATTTGGAATGAGAGATTTGGGATATTTTGTAGGTTATGCGATTTGCAAAAAATATTATGAGCAATACAAAGACAAGAAAACTGCTGTAAAAGAAATGATTCAGCTTGATTACAATAATGAAGATGAGCTTATCAAGTGGGTTGAAAAGACAAAATATTTCCCTAAAAAATTAGGCTTTTACAAGAAAGAATTTGAAAAAAATCAGCCAAAAGTTCTTTCAATTTCTCAGATTGAAAATGGCAATAAAAATGTAAAACCTGGAGTTGTACAATATTCAATCAATTTTTCTCAGGAAATGGATACCAATTTCAGAGGTTTTGATTACGGACCTTTGGGAGAACAGGCGATTTATAAATTCAAAAAACTGATTGGTTGGAGCAATAACAATAAAACTTTAACCATCGAAATAGAAGTTGAACCCAACAAAAAATATCAGGTTATGATAAAAGGAAAAGGCGGATTCAGAAATAAAGATGGTATTTTTTTAAAACCTTATCTTTTTGAATTTGAAACTGGTGCAGAATAATTATACTAAACTAAATGCGAAAAAAAGAAGCTCATATTTTAATTGTTGATGATGACGAGGATATTTTGTTTTCAGCGAGAGTCTGGCTCAAAAAGTTTTTCACGGAAGTCAGCTGTCTCAGTCAGCCAAAGAATATTCTGAAATTTTTATCCGAACAACAAGTTGACACCGTTCTTTTGGATATGAATTTCCGAAAAGGTTTTGAAAACGGGCAAGATGGATTGTACTGGATGCAGGAAATCAAAACGCTGGAACCTCAGCTTCCGATTATCCTAATGACGGCGTATGGCGAAGTAGAATTGGCGGTTGAAGCCCTGAAAAATGGCGCTTCCGATTTTATCCTGAAACCCTGGAATAACGAAAAATTGTATGCTTCCGTGAATATCGCTGTCGATATTTCCCGAAAAAATAAAAAGCTGAATCAATGGGAAAATGTCAGCATCAAAACCAATCAATATCAATTGGAAACCCAATCTCCGGCAATGCAGGAAGTGATGGACCAGATTGAAAGAGTTTCTGCGACAGACGCCAATGTTTTACTTTTGGGAGAAAACGGAACCGGAAAATATGTTTTGGCAGAACATATTCACGAGTTGTCAGAACGGAAAAATCAGCCTTTTGTGCATATTGATTTGGGAAGCCTTTCGGAAAATCTTTTTGAATCCGAATTATTCGGTTATAAAAAAGGTGCGTTTACGGATGCGCACCAGGATTATGCCGGAAAAATCGAAAATGCCGAAAACGGAACGGTTTTCCTTGACGAAATCGGGAATCTTCCGCTTCATCTTCAAACCAAATTATTGAGCTTGATTCAAAACAGAAAGTTATCGAGAATCGGAGAAAGCAAAGAACGATTGCTGGATGTGAGATTTATTTTTGCAACTAATGAAAATCTTAAAAAAGCCGTTGCTGAAAACCGTTTCCGGAAAGATTTATATTATAGAATCAATACCGTTGAATTAAACATTCCAAGTCTGAGAGAACGAATTGAAGATATTTCAAATTTAGCAGATTACTTTCTGGATAAATACAAACAGAAATATCACAAGCCGGATTTGGCTTTGAATGATGTTTTAATTTCAGAATTAACGCATTATTCGTGGCCAGGAAACATTCGAGAACTCGACCATTGCATCGAAAGAAGCGTGATTCTTTCCAACGAGAAAAATCTTAAATTGCTGATGCCTCAAGATGAGGAAGCGGAAAAAACAATCGTCAATCTAAACATCGAAGAAATGGAAGAAATCCTGATAAAAAAAGCATTGAAAAAACATCGTGGAAATATTTCTCTCGCAGCGGAAGATTTGGGATTATCGAGAGCGGCGTTGTACCGAAGAATGGAAAAATTCGACTTATAGAAAATGAAAGGAATTTGTCATTCCGAGGAATGAGGAATCTTTTAAACGAATTCTTCACTTCACATTGTTCCGTTCAGAATGACAGCTTTGAAAAAAATAAATGAAAAAAAAACAAATATTCTGGTTAATCTTTATTCTGCTGGCCATTGTCTGCGGAATTTTTGCATTTGATTTTTATTCACAGAATAAGTGGATTAACTGTATTTTATTTTCGGCAGTCAGTTTGGTTTGCGTTATTTTGGCGCAGACTTCGGCTTTGTCATCTATTCAGAAAACAGAAAAACTGCTGTTGGCGATTCAGAAAAAAGATTTTTCATTATTTCCTAAAGCCGAAGAAAACAGCTTGCTTGATAATGCAGTAAAGCTATATTATCAAAGCAAAGACGAACATCTTGCACTTTCTTCTTACAAACTTTTGTATGAAGAAATCCTGAATCAGCTTGAAATCGGCTTAATGATTTTGACCGAAAAAAATAATCATTGGGATGTTTTTTATGTAAATCCTGTTTTTCTGGAAATTCTTCAGATTCCGAAATACAATACGTGGAATCTTTATGAAAATAAAACGCCTGAATTTTATAAAATTATCGAACAGACCAATTATGAAAACTCTCAGGAATTTTTTGACATTTCGATTAATGAAAACACAAAACAATCCTTTTCATTGAGAACGAAAAAAGTTCAGAACGTAAAAAACAGGTTTTGTATCATCAGCTTAGAATCGGTTCAGAAAATCATCGAGCAAAAAGAAAAACTGGCATGGAACAACCTTATGAAAGTAATCTCGCACGAGCTTCTGAATACTTTAACGCCTGTTAACAGTTTGATTCAAAATCTTGAATATATTGCCAACCAGGAAATTATCGAGAAAGAAGACCAGCAGGATATGAAGGAAAGCCTGATGATTATCAATTCCAAATCAAAACAATTATTAAATTTTGTAGACGATTACCGACAGGTTGCCGAACTTCCGAAACCGGTTTTTAAAACAATTTCTTTAACCAATATTGTAGAATCTGCGCTTAATTTCCTCAGACCTGAATTTGAAAAAAATCATATTACGATTGTCAATTCATTAGAAAATCACACGATTTCAGCGGATGAAAAAATGATTGAAAGATGTTTAATTAATCTTTATCTCAACGCTATTTATGCTGTTTCCGATAATGTTGAAAGAACAATTAAAACCGAAATTAAAACTCAAAACAAACGTATCATTCTAAGTGTGGAAGACAATGGAGTCGGAATCCAGAAAGAAATTCAGGATAAGATTTTCTTACCGTTTTTTACGACAAGAAGTGGTGGTTCCGGAATTGGGTTAACACTCAGTAAAAGTATTGTTGAGGCACATAAAGGGTATTTGAATTATAAACCGTTGGAACAGGGAAGCCGTTTTGAGATTTGGTTTGTGGAATAAAAAGAAAAAAGACTTTAGATTCGAAAAAAATTATCGCAAAGGCACAAAAATTTATTAAATTCTAAGTTTAAAAAACGCAAAGATTTTATCTTCGATAAAATTCATATTGGAAACTTTGCGACTTTTAACATATTTATTAAATTCAAAGTATTTTGCGCCTTTGCGATAAAATTCAAAATATAAATTATGAAAATCAAGAACAATGCTGGCGAAACAGTAGAATTTGAAATTTCAAAGCTAGAAAACTCACTTCGGAATTCGGGAGCGAGCGAACAGTCTGTTAAAAGGGTTTTGGAAACGGTTTTACCAAAATGTTTCGAAGGCATCACAACCGGCGAACTATACAGAATGGCGTTTGAAGAATTGAAGAAAATCTCGAATTCTGTCGCTGCAAGATACAGTTTAAAAAAAGCTTTGCTGCAATTGGGACCTGCGGGATTTTATTTTGAGCAATGGATTTCGCGAGTGTTCCAAAACATCGGTTATAAAACGGAAACCGGCCAATTGATAAAAGGACATTCGGTGACACACGAAGCAGACGTGATTGCCAAGAAAGACGATAAAACTTATTGGGTAGAATGTAAATTCCGGAATGCGGAAGACACGAAAATCTCTGTCACAACGCCAATGTACGTTTTGTCCCGAATCAAAGATATTTCTGATATTCAGTACAATCTTTTCGGAACCAAAACCGAATTTACCGACGGCTGGCTGATTACAAATACTTATTTTACTAAAGATTCAATTGCTTTTTCAGAATATTATGGATTGAGATTGTTGTCTTGGGATTTTCCGGAAAATCAATCGATTAAAAATCTTGTTGACCAAAACGCGCTTTATCCAATCACTTGCCTCACAACTTTAGACGGAAAACAAAAGCAGAAATTGCTGGAGAAAAAATGTATTCTGGTAAAAGAATTATTCAATAATCAGAATTTATTAAATATTTTAGAACTTAATCAAGAAAAAAAATCTGAAGTTCTAAAAGAAGCGAAAGAACTGATGACTACAAAAATATCGGAATAAAAAAACCGTCTCGTTATTGGTAACGAGACGGTTTTTTTATTGTCTATAATCTATCGGCATCTATCGTCCAGAGAAACTATTTCCCTTTTTGTGGCGGATAATTGGCCATTATCTCTGCCACAACTTGTGGAATTTGTTTTTGTTTTGACTTTGGTGAGTCAACCGAGATTCCACTTCCGGCTCCTTGCCAAACTAATTTTTGAGTTTTCGCATCAATGATGTCAATTACAATCGTTCCGCTGTTATAGTTGTTGGTCCAGGTATTTCCCATACCGAAACCGCCGCCCCAGCCCCAAGGTCTTCCCCAACCCCAGCCAACATTAGCACTTGTCGTGATATCCTGAACTTTTTTGTGGGAAGCTTTTACATTGATAATCAAATCAGGATTCTGAGCAGAAGTCAATCCTTTTGATTGAACTTGTTTTGACAATTCGTTCAAAACTCTGTCTTTATCAAGGTCATTTAATTTCAAATCATCCGTTCTTAGCAAATAAGTCTTATAATTAGCAAAATTTGCTGTTGCAGAATAGTCAGATTTTACTTGGAAAGGGCTACAAGATGTAATTCCCAAAGAAACTGCAGCCAATAATATGAAGAAATATTTTTTCATAATAATATTATTTAGATTTTTTAATAAAAGTATCCGTCTTTTTATCATAACCATAAGGGCAGTGTCTGCATCCGCTTTTACAGCAATAGCCGCGCTTCAAATGGAATTTTTCAGTAAAAACCTTATAACCTTGCTCGTTATAATAAAAGTCTTCATTCTCTTTGATGTCATTTAGTTTCATAAGTTAAAAAACTATACCAAAATTTTTATCTTTGATTTATGATAGTCATCGTGTGTCAAAGATTACTCAAAAATACTAAAATTTCGGGGATAACACTATTTCCGTTTATATTACTGAGAAAAAAAGAATACAGACAAAACAAGATTCTCATTAATCACGAAAAGATTCATATCCGTCAGCAATTGGAATTGTTGGTCATCCCGTTTTACATCTGGTATCTCTCCGAATATTATCTCAAATATCTAAAGTACAAAAATCCACACCTCGCTTACCGCAACATCAGCTTCGAAAGAGAAGCATACACCAATGAAAAAAATCTGGATTATTTGAAAAAAAGAAAACTCTGGAGCTTCTTAAAATACCTCTAAACTCAATGTCATAAACGATTACCTATTCTAATACCTGAGGTCTTCTTTCATTCAATATTACATTTTCGTGAAAAAAATTTCTAAGAATAGAAAATAATCTAAATTTGCAGAATTATTTTTTCAACATATCGCAATTATGTCGCAAGATAGCAGTGGTCATTTTGACCTCAAAAAACTTTCCTGGGTTGGCGTTCTGGTCTCTTTGGGAATCGTTTTCGGAGATATCGGAACTTCTCCGCTTTACGTGATGAAAGCCATTATCAATGCAGGAAAAGCAGGCGGAATCATTTCCGAGGAATATATAGAAGGCGCACTATCGTGCATCATTTGGACACTGACTTTGCAAACGACAATCAAATATGTCATTATCGCTCTGAGAGCTGATAACAAAGGGGAGGGAGGAATTTTGTCACTTTATTCTTTGGTTAAAAGATTTAAGAAAAAATGGCTTTATGGCATTGCGATAATAGGTGCAGCAACTTTAGTTGCTGATAGTATCATTACGCCTTCTATGACAGTAATTTCTGCCATTGAAGGTCTGGAATTGGTAATGCACAAACCGCCTGTGGTTCCCATAACCTTGATTATTTTGGTCATAATTTTTGTTGTTCAGCAATTTGGAACCAGTTTTATCGGCAAATTTTTCGGACCAATTATGGTTCTTTGGTTTCTGGTTTTAGGAGGTTTCGGATTGGTTCATTTGATAGACCACCCAATGGTTCTTAAGGCTTTCAATCCTTATTACGCCATCAAATTAATTTACAATTCCCCAAGTGCAATTGTTATTTTAGGAGCCGTATTTCTTTGTACAACCGGAGCGGAAGCTTTGTATTCTGACCTTGGGCATTGTGGAATCAAAAACATCCGTGTAAGTTGGATTTTTGTAAAAGCAATGTTGATTCTTAATTATTTAGGTCAAGGCGCTTGGTTGCTTAATAATTATAATGAGGTATTCCAAGGGAAAAATCCATTCTTCGGAATTATGCCAGAATGGTTTATTATTCCAGGAGTTGTATTAGCTACAGCAGCTGCAATCATTGCAAGTCAGGCTGTAATTACAGGAGCTTTCACAATGTTCTCAGAAGCAATGTCCCTCAACTTTTGGCCAAACCAAGAAATCGAATATCCGTCAGGAATCAAAGGACAAATGTATATCCCGAAAATCAACTGGGGATTATTATTACTTTGTTTCATCGTCGTAGTTCATTTTCAAGAATCAAGTAAAATGGAAGCCGCCTATGGACTTTCAATTACAGTCACGATGCTGATGACAACAATTTTGTTGATTTTCTGGTTCTTAAAATCCCGAACTAAAAAAATATACATCGCCATTTTTGCTTTGATTTATATTGTTATCGAAGGTGGATTTTTCAGTGCCAACATTATCAAATTCTTTGATGGTGGTTGGATGTCTGTTCTTCTTGCCGGTTTTATTGGTATTTGTATGTACGCTTGGTATAACGGACGACTCATCAAAACAACGTTCATCAAATTTGTAAAACTTCAAAAATATGTTTCTACAATAAAAGATATGAAGCTGGATGAAACGATTCCTAAATATGCGACCAACCTGGCTTTCATTAGTCGAGCAAAACGTGACGATGAAGTAGAATCGAAAATCATCTATTCAATCATTCGTGCACAACCTAAAAGAGCAGACCATTATTTTATTTTAAATATTGTCAATCAGGAAGATCCATACAGTTTCAAATATCATGTAGAGGAGATTCTGCCGGGAACGATTTATAAGATCAGTTTCTTATTAGGATTCAAAAGAGACAGACGAATCAATGATTATTTTCAACAGATTCTGAACGAAATGATGGAAGAAGGAACAATCCCATCAAGAAGTTCGCATCCGTCTTTGAGAGCGCATAACATTCCGCCGGATCTGAAATTCGTAATTATTGATAATGTTTACATCAACGATTTCTTATTAACTATTCGAGACAAGATCATTCTTAATATTTATAATTTTGTTAAAAAATTGGGAAGTAACGACTTCACAGCTTATGGTGTTGCGAGTCACAACGTTGTGGTAGAATCAGCTCCGCTTCTCGACCAAAAAATCAAAATCGAGAGAATCGAAAAAGTCGAACACAAGCATTACGAGTAATCCCGAAAAAATCGCTATTTTTGTATTATGGATACGAAACAAAAAGAGTTGAATATCGCAACTATAAAAGACGTCCTTAGGCAATATCTGATGGATAAAGGCTTCCGTAATACGCCTGAGAGATACACTATTCTTGAGGAAATCTATAATATGGAGCACCACTTCAACGTGGATGACCTTTACCTGCTGATGATGCAAAAAAAGTATCATGTAAGCAAGGCGACGATTTATAATACCATCGAGATCTTTTTGGATGCAGGTCTGATTAGAAAGCATCAGTTCGGAGAAAAAACATTGAGCACATCTTCTTACGAAAAGTCATATTTTGATAAGCAGCACGACCATTTGGTTATTTACAAAGCAGATTCTGATAAAGAAATCGAGGAAATTATTGAGTTTTGTGACCCAAGGATCCAGGGAATCAAAGACTCTATTGAAAAAGCATTTGGCGTAAGTATTGATACGCACTCTTTGTACTTTTACGGACACAAGAAGTCTGAAAATTAATGAAGAAATCTTTTTTTGTAGTTCTACTTCTAATTTTTGTTAGAATATTTTCGCAGGTCACACCACCAACCACAAATCAAGGTTTGGTAAAAGACCCTTTTTTCAAAAATCAAAATACCCAAACACAACCTTCTAAAAAAGTAAAACACATACATTCGGATACTTTCGGTGTAAAAGCCGATGAATATGAAGGTAACAAAGTTTTTTCAGGAAATGTTCAATTTGAACATCAAGGTTCCGTTTTATTGGCAGATAAAGTAATTTACTATGAGAAAGAAAATTTTCTGAAGGCCATCGGAAATGTAGTTCTTACAACTGCCGACGGAAACCGGATCACTGCAGAAGAAATGGAATATGATGGTAATACGGAACGTGGAATTGCCCGTAAAAACGTTGTCCTCACAGATCCAAAACAAACCATCAAAACAGAAACACTCTATTACGATAAAATTCCAAATACAGCCTATTTCAATACGGGTGGAACAATATACAGTAATGATGGAAGTGTGATGTACACCAAATCAGCAACGTATTATCTCAATACAAAAATGATTGATTTCATTGGTCGCTCTAACATTGAAACTGATAAATACACAATCATTAGCGACAATATCAAAACCAACCAAAACACTAATGTTTCCGATTTTTTCGGTCCGACAACTATTCGAAGTAAAGAGAATCCAAGAAACTATGTTTATACAGAATTAGGAACTCATAATTCCAAAACCGGAGAATCGTTCCTTAATAAAAATTCAAGAATACATTACAACGATAAAATCCTGACAGGAGACAAATTGTACTTCAATAGAAACACAGGCTTTGGAAAGGGAACAGGAAATGTAATGTTGGATGACCCTAAACAAAATCGTTATATCAAAGGTGGTTACGGAGAAATCTACGAAAAGAAAGATTCTGCAATGGTTACAGATAAACCTTATTTCGTGAAAATTCTGAGCAAAGACTCAGTGTATATGTCCGCAGAGAAATTTCTGACTTATCAAAAAACAGATTCCATAGATCTTAAAAAGAAAAAAAGCTTTTTACGAGCTTTCAGAAAAGTAAGAATTTTTAAAACCAATATGCAAGGGCGAGCAGATTCGCTTAGCTTTAACGAGACGGACGGCGAGATGCACCTGATGCGCAAGCCGATTCTCTGGATGGGTGCAAAACAGGTCACAGGCGACGAAATCCGGGTTTATAGCAATCCGGAAAAAGAAATTACCGATTCGATTAGAGTTCTCGGAAATGCTTTCGCAATCAGTAAAGCCGACTCATTGAATTTGAAAGATGAATTCAATCAAATCAAAAGTAAAAACATGATCGTCTATCTGAAAGATAACAATATAGATATTGCAAAAGCGGTTGGCAACGCACAAGCCATTACTTATGCAGATGACACCAACGAAAAAACAAAGCAAGTGACTAGGATTGGCGTTGCACTTTCCACTTGCGGTGAAATTGTGGCTCATTTTATAGAACGAAAATTGGAACAAGTCGATTGTAATATTGGTGCTAATACTGATACTTATCCAATGAGTAAAATTTCAAAAGACGAACGTTTTTTCAAAGATTTCAATTGGAATACTAAAGACCGACCTCAGAAATGGGGTGATATTTTCCTAGACACACCTAATTATCCTGAAATCGTTTACGAATCAGATAATTCTCTCTTTGAACGAGCTGAAGCAGAACGTAAAAAGCTAGAGGAAAAGAACAAACCAAAAACGCCGGTTCGGGTTAAGAAGTAATATTTAATTTGATAATGAAAATATCAAACATATTTAAAATTACTATCTGTGGATTTATTTTTTCACTTGTGTCGATTGGTTGTACAAAAAAATATTCCACACTAATTATTGAGATTAAGAATCAGAAAAAATCAAGTCGAAATTTCCCGGAACTTAATGAACTTGTTGTAAAAAAAGATAATAAAATACTCAAGACATTTTTACCAAAAGAACTTAGTCCATTTCTTGAAAATCCTCTAAAATTTGATAGCATAGAAAAAGGTACTTATCAGTTTGAATATTATGATTTATTTGGCAGAAAGCAGATAAAAACTTACAAAGCCAATAACAGAAAAGATATAGACACTTTAATCATCAATCCTGATTATATTGATATTTCCAAGCAAATAGAAAATTCGATTATCCGAAAATTAAAAGACACTCAGATAATTTTAAATTATGAATCAAAAGGTTGTTTCCATTCGATTTCTGATTCAATAATTGTTGAAAATAAAAACAATAAGTTCTTCTTTACAAATAATGGCAAGATTAGAGAGCTTAATAAAAATGAATTGAACAAATTAATTCAATTTGAATCAGAATTATATTCAATTCCAAAAGAAAGACATTGTACAACAGTTGAAAACTATAAACTTACATTTAAAAAGAAAACAAAGGAGTTTATAAATGGAAATTGTAGTTGGAGCGGTTGGTATAATTTGAAAGATGATTTAAAAATAAAAGATTAACAATATTGTAGATTACTTATTTTCTAGAAATTCCCGAACTTTGCATAAGTTTTTATTTACAATGGATTTAAAAGAAAATTTCTATCAATACCAAGCCCAAACCACACCATACGCTGCAGGTTTCGAAGTGGAAAAAGCAGAAGGAAGCTATATCTACGGAAAAGACGGACGAGCTTATCTCGATTTTGTAGCCGGTGTTTCTGCTAACACGCTTGGACATTCGCATCCAAAGGTTGTGAACGCTATCAAAGAACAGGCAGACAAATATCTGCACGTCATGGTTTACGGCGAATATGCACAGGAAAAACCGGTGGAACTTTGCAGACTTTTAGCAGAAGCAACACCAGAACCTTTGGAAGTCACTTATCTCGTTAATTCCGGAGCAGAAGCCATTGACGGAAGTCTGAAATTAGCTAAACGTTACACAGGCAGAGAAGAAATCATTGCTTTCAAAGATGCGTATCACGGAAACACACACGGTGCACTTTCTGTTGCAGGAAATGAATATCATAAGAGAGAGTTTCGTCCATTGTTGCCAATGGTGAATTTCATTGAGTTCAATAATGAAAATGATTTTAATAAGATTACGGAGAAAACAGCTTGTGTGATTGTAGAAACGATTCAAGGTGCAGCAGGCTTTATTATGCCTAAAGACAATTACTTTATCAACCTGAAAAAACGATGTGAAGAAGTTGGTGCTTTGTTGATTCTCGATGAGATTCAGCCTGGGTTTGGAAGAACCGGAAAGCTGTTTGCATTTGAACATTTCGGGATTGTTCCTGATATTCTCGTAATGGGAAAAGGAATGGGCGGCGGGGTTCCGGTTGGTGCTTTTATGAGTTCTAAGGAAATCATGACGAGCCTTTCACATTCGCCAAAATTGGGACACATTACAACTTTTGGAGGAAATCCATTGATTGCAGCTGCTTCTCACGCTACTTTGAAAGAAGTTCTGGAAAGCGGACTGATGAATGAAACGGATAAAAAAGAAAAGCTTTTCCGGGAATTATTGGTTCATCCAAAAATCAAAAATGTGAATGGAAAAGGATTGATGTTGGCCGTGAATCTCGGTTCTCCGCAATATACTTTGAAAGTCGCTTCAAAGTGTATGGAAAAAGGGCTAATCGTTTTTTGGCAACTATACAGAAACGAATATCTGAGAATCTCTCCTCCTCTCACAATCTCCGAAGATGAAATCCGAAAAGGTTGCGAAATCATTTTGGAAGCTTTGAATGAAGTAGAGTAATTTTTGAACACAAAGCGCACGAAGATTTTTTTTTCGATTCAATGTTTTAAGTTTCACGAAGGCGCTTCGCTTAGAGAAGAATTTAAATATACACTTTGTCATTCCGGAGGAATCTCAGCAGTTTAGATTCTTCCGGAATGACAAAATTGTGTTTTTAGGGCAACTGTTATATTTGTATTAAATCTGCAGCCCGAATTATCTCCTATTTATATATTATTTTTATTTGAATCGATGAATCTCGTTCCTCGATTTGAGCGGAAATCC
>QFQW01000094.1 GCA_003248755.1 Chryseobacterium sp.
GCTATCTGAATGTTGTTACAGCTTCTTCTCACGATAGTTCTACATTGAGACAATGGTGGCACGAAGACAGAAATCTGACTCAGAAATATTTTAATAACCAATTAGGACAGTATGGAACTGCGCCTTGGGATTTGGCTCCGGAATTATCGGAAATGATAATGAAACAGCATCTTTATACGAATGCGATGTTGGCGATTTTTCCAATTCAGGAATTTTTGGCGACTGACCCGGAATTGATGAATCCGAATATGGATGAAGAAAGAATCAACAATCCTGCAGTTTTTCCACACTATTGGAGATACAGAATGCATCTGAAATTGGAAGATTTGAAAACCAAAGACAGATTCAATCAGAAAATTGCAAGTTGGGTTGAAAATAGCGACCGATTTTAATCCGAAAAAATAAATTTTAAGGCCTTTCAAATTTTTGAAAGGCTTTTTTTTGTTTAAAATTATTGGTCTGATTATCAGATGCAAATTTGATTTCTGAATTGAATTTTAATTCGGAATCTAAATTTTCGTTTAACTTTTATTATCCGTCAATATCCAAAAGACAGAAAGTTTCATTTCAAGAAAAAAATGGATTTTCGAATTTAATTTTTAAAATAAAAGAAAATGAAAAAGATAATTTTAACTCTCGCTATTATTTTTGGTGGATTAGTTTCTGCACAAGATTACTACGACACTTATCCAACCGATTATAACGGATACGAATATTATGACGACTCCTACAATTATCCGGATGATTATTATTACAACTATCCAACGGATTATTATCCGGACCAATATTATCAAGGTTATTACAACGATTACCGAAATGCGGTTTTCTCTGTAAACTGGAATCAGTTTTTTGTACAATACCGTTTGAGCCCATTTCAAATCAACCAAATTATGATTCTTAATAACCGTTTTGCTTCTTACGATGCCTGGAACTCTTATTACAGATGGAATCCGGACAGATGGTATTATGACAGATTTTATGCACTTCAAAATATCTTAGGTCCTAGAATATTTGTGATTTATCAGAATGTTTATTTCCGTGGAGCAAGTCCGTTCGTATATTACAGAAACCGTTGCGTGAACTTCTATGCAAGACGTTATCCGGTAAGACCTATTTACAGAAATGTGAATATCAATATTTACAAAGTGAACCGGGGAAATTTCAGAGAAGGATTTAGAGAAAATGTAAGGAACCAAGGAATGATAAATCCAACCAGAAATAACGGAATCAGAAATGATAATCCAAGAAGTGGCTCCAATGGAAATAATTGGGGAGGAATCCGAGGTTCTGAAAATAATGGAATCAGAAATAACCAAAACGGAGGAATTAGAACCAATGAAAATGGAGGGATTAGAAATTCTGCTGGAACAAGAGATAATAATTTCGGAGGAATAAGAAACGGAAGTAATTCTGATAACGTAAGAAATCAATCTTCTCCGGATATCAGAAACCAAGGTGGAATCAGACAAAATCAAAACTCTGAAAGAAAAATCGAAAACAGAAGTAACGAACGTTCCAGCCAAAGAAATTCTGCTCCAAGGTCTGAAAGTGGAAACAGGGGTTCCGGAATGAGATTCACTTCTAGATAAAATAAGATTTAACAAAAATTTATAATATCAAAAATTTAACATTATAAATTATAACGAATCCAATAAACAGATAAAATTTATAAATATTAAAATCGAAAAAAATGAAAAAATTAATTTTAAGCGCGGCATTTCTTGGGTTAGGAGTTTTCGGATTTGCTCAGACTACAGCAAAAGCAGACTATTCTCAGAAAAAAGCTGAACGTTTACAGCAAATGAAACAAGAGTTGAATCTTACTGATGCTCAAGTTGCTCAATTAAAAGCTTTGCACGAGTCAAAAGCTGCTGAAAGAAAACAAGAAATGACAGCTAAAAAAGAAGACAGAATGCAGAAGATGAAAGAAAATGAAGCTGAAATGCAGAAAATCCTGACACCGGAACAATACAAAAAATTCCAAGAGTTGAAAGCTAAAAAAATGGCAGAAAGAAAGGAGAAGTTCCAAGAGAGAAAAAGTGCTAATTCAGCAGTTGTGAAATAAGTTTTTAGTTAGTGATTAATTTCAGAAAGAGTCGTTATATTTTTAACGGCTCTTTTTTTTATATTTGGATTTTTAAAGTTAAAATTTCATAAAAAATATAGAAGTTATGGTTTCAGAGAAAATTATTACACTGGTTAACGAACAAATTACCAAAGAACAATATGCCGCACAATTATATCTTTCTATGAGTGCCTGGTTCTATGCTCAGGATTTGGAAGGAATTGGGAACTATTTCCGTGTACAATCCAAAGAAGAATTGATGCACGCCGATAAAATGTTCGATTATCTGAATGACATCGGAGGGCGTGTCATCTTGAATGAAATTCCAAAACCACCGCATGAGTTTTCCAATGCACAGGAGATTTTTGAGAAGGCACTTGACCACGAGAGATTGGTGACGAAAAGTATTTTCAATATCGTAAAAGCGGCTAATGACGAGGGAGACTTTGCAACAACAAGCTTTCTGCAATGGTTCATCAATGAGCAAGTGGAAGAGGAATCTAACGCATCTCTATTGGTTACAAAAATCAAAATGGTAAAAGACAATCCGTCTGCACTGTATTTATTCGACCAGGAATTGGCGCAAAGGGTTTTCAATCCGGCTGCAGAGAACTAATTTATTTTAATTGATGAAAAAACTAATAACCCTATTTGTGGTAATATCAGTCAAGATGTTTTCACAGAATTATCCTATCTCGGACATTCCCGAAGAGCTTAAAAAAGATGCGAATGCTGTTGTTCGTAATTATTCTTCTGAATATATCATAAAGTCTGAAGATGATATGGAGATTAATGAAAAAAGAGTAATTTCTATTTTAAATAAAGCCGGCGAGAAATATTCTTATGTTTATATCCCTTATGATAAAGTCAGTAAAATATCTAATATAAAGCTGAAGATTCTTGACAATAATGGGAAACCAATCAAAACATATTCTAAAAGTGATCTGAATGATATTAGCCAATCAAATGATTCATACCTCTATTCAGATTATCGAGCATTAGCGTCAAGAATTATCCAGCCTTTGTATCCATATACAATAGAGCTTAGTTATACTGTAAGGACTTCTGATACAGCTTTTTTGCCCGAAGTGCAACCTTTTTTATCTGAGAATGTTTCTATTGAAAATTGGAGTATTGGATTTAAAAATGAATCTGGAATTAATCTTAGAAAAAAAATCACAGATACTTCTTTTGGTAAAGTAAATATTTCAGAAGGTAATAATAGTTTAAATGCTTTCTACAAAAATATTCCTGCATATAAAGCTGAAAAATATGCTCCAGATCTTGAAACTCTTTTCCCTAAAATAGAATTTGCTTTGGATAAGGCTTGCCTAAAAGGAAAATGTGGGGATTTCTCGAGCTGGCAAAGTTTGGCAAAATGGTATAATTCTTTATTAGAGCCAGTTTCTATAATAACTCCGGATATTCAGAATGAGGTTAATAGTCTTAATCTGACAGGATCTAATACTGAAAAAGTAAAAAAGATTTACCAATACATGCAGAAGAAAACTAGATATGTTTTTGTTGGTATTGGAATTGGCGGTTGGCAACCGATGGTGGCTGATGATGTAAGAAAAAAGGCTTACGGAGATTGTAAAGCGCTTACAAATTATATGAGGATTTTACTAAAAGCTGCTAATATTCCTTCGTATTATGCAAAAATATATATGGATAATACACCTATTTTATTTGATGAGAAATTTCCTAAAATGGGGGGGAATCATGTAGTGTTATATATTCCTTCAGAAGATGGAGATGTGTGGTTGGAAAATACAAGTCAAAATATAGCCTTTAATCACTTAGGATATTCTACAAGAAATAGAAATGCTGTCTTGATTGATGATAAGATTACTAAAGTGATCAATACGCCTGTTTATAAATCGGAGGATAGTGAAGAAGAGATGCATTTTTCAGCAATAGTTTCTGAAGATAATTCTTTGTCTGGAATTTCTCAATTTGCTTTTACTGGAGGATTGTATGATTTCCAACTTGGTAAAATGACCATGACAAACGAGGAGGTGAAAAACTCTTTGAAAGAGGATTTGAATTATCTTAATTTCTCCGAAATCAATTACACTAATTTAAACAATGACAGAGATAATGGTAAGTTATCCTTTGATATCAAATTCAAGGCTAATAATTTTTCAAAAACTTTAGGGAATGATATTTATTTTAGAGCGTTACCGATTGCAGATAATGGATTTTATCTAGAGAATTCTGAAGATAGAAAATTTCCTGTAGAAGTTGCTTTTGGATTTACTGACAATTATGAAATAGAATATTCGATTCCAAAGAATTATAAATTTTCAGAAATTCCACTGGCAAAAAAAATTGATTCGGAATATGGAAATTACTCTATAGAGTTTTCTCAAAAAGAAGACAAGATTATTATTAAAAGAAAATTCAAATTAAATAAAGGAATCATCCCTGTAGATAAAATATCAAATTACATCAATTTCAGAAAACAAATAAATAAAATTGATGCAACTAAAATTCTTATAACTAAACTATGAAACCCCAAATTTTACAAATCATACTGATTTTTGCTATTCTGCCATGTTTTGGTCAGTATAAGTTTCTTGATATTCCTAAACTGGACAACAACGATTTGAAATCCACCGTCTATGCAAAAAATCCATCAGAAGCAGCGGAGATTCTCTACAAGTCTTATCATTATTATGTAACAGACGGACAATTGAACCTAGATGTTGTGAGCCGTGTAAAGATCTATAAAAAAGACCAGGCAGAAAAATTTCTTAATCAGGAGATCTATACCTACGATGGTAAAAATAACAAATCGGAAAAGGTTACCTCTCTAAAAGTGTTGACCTATAATCTTGTAAATGATAAGGTGGAGACCACGACTGTTGAAAAGAACTCCAAATACAAATCCAAGGAATCCAAAAACTATACGGTTACAAAATTTGCTTTTGAGAATGTTAAAGATGGTTCTGTCGTAGAATACAAATATTCGGTTTTATCACCCTATGTTTGGGCTGTGGATAAAGTTACGATTGAAGATAATGTTCCCACACGTCGTTTCGATTATGTCTTAGACTTTCCAAAATATTTAGGCTATAATATTGATTACAAAGGAAGTTTGACACCAAAAAATAGAGATGTTGCAGATAAAAACATCTATGGAGGGGAATATTATACTTATCGTTTTGGGTATGAAAATATAGCACCTTACAGAGATGAAAAATATGTCCATAATCTGGATAACTATAGAACATCTATAAGAGCTGAGCTTAACTCTACCAATATTACAAGAATACCTGGAGCCTATGATTATAGTGATACAGGTGGTTTCAAGTCTTATGCGGTAAGTTGGAACGATATCAGAAAACAATTATATGAATCTGAATTTTTTGGAGACCAGCTGAAAAAGAAATCTTTGGTGAAAGAGCTTCTTCCTGCAGATATCAAGAATATTTCATCTTCTGAGGAAAAAGCGGCTGCGATCCAGAAATTTGTTCAGAAAAATTATACTTGGAATAATTATTATACCGTTGGAGCAGAAGAAGGAAAAGGAATCAGGAATCTTCTAGAGACCAAAGTAGGAAGTTCCGGAGAGATCAACTTGTTGTTGATATTGTTGATGAGAAGTGCAGGTCTAGATGCTCAGCCAGTTGTGCTATCTACAATAGGAAGAGGGCTTCTATTGGATCATTCTCCGTCTTTGAATCAACTTAATTATGTCTTGGCAATTTTGGATATTGGGGGAAAACCTATTATTTATGATGCTACTTCCAAAATGATGCTTCCTAACCTTATTCGTCCAACAGCTCTTAATTACAATGGTTATCTGATGACAGAAAAAGAAGCTAAAAAAGTAAATATTCTGTGTCCTGGAAAAAGTACAACTTACCTTACCGTAGATGCAAAGCTGAATCCGGATGGAACGGTTACAGGAAATTTCTCTGACAGAGATACGCAGCTTTATGCCATGATGAATAACGAAAAATATGATCAAGATAAAGCGGCTTATCAGAAAGAATCTTACAAAGATCGATATGCTTTTCCTTTTACAAATATCAAAACAGAATTATTGAATAACAATGATTTCCAGACTAGCTTTGACTTTGATTCTGATTCTTTTGTAGATGGGATTGGTGGTAAATTGGTTTTCAATCCGTTGTTGTTTTTATACAATAAATCTCACGATTTTGATCAGAGTGATGAAAGAAGATCACCAATCGAACTTTATACAGGATATGACAAAATCAAAAAAGTAACTATTACTTTACCGGATGGCTATACTTTTGAAAATGTGCCAAAGTCCAAAAAATTCAGAACGGAAGATAATGCGATCCAATATGTTTACAAAGTAACGCAGGAAGGAAATAAATTAACTGTAGAAACGACGACGACGGTTGAAGATCCTGTTTATCCAAAAGAATATTATCCGGCATTTAAACAAATCTTTGATAATATAACAAAAATGGAAGGTCAGGTTGTAACAGCCATTAAAAAATAAAATAAAACCCCGAGAAACTATCTCGGGTTTTTTTATAATGTAATTTAAAACCTTGATTTTAACTGAATCTTTGTAAAAACCTTCTTGGTATAAAGTGGAAAATCTGCGCTTTGAAGCCAGCCGTAATAACCTAGATCTTTTTGAAAAACTTCTTTCACAACTTGACCTTTGTATTTTCCGAAAGCAAAAACTTCTTGTTCTTTTTCATTAAAATGAATCATTCCAGCTAAGTCCGCAAATCTGTTCTGAGAAGAAAAATCACTTAACTCAGCAATTTCGTTTGGAACGTCATCATATTTTCCAACTTGTGCATCCAGAACTTCGAAGGTTGCCATTACATCAGCTTCGGCAGAGTGAGCATTTTCTAAAGTTTTTCCACAATAGAATTGATAAGCGGCGCCAAGATTTCTCGGTTCTTTTTTGAAGAAAATCGTTTGGGCATCTACAAAGCGATGTTTGCTAAAGTCAAAATCTACATCTGCTCTCAACATTTCCTCCGCCAGAACAGGAATGTCAAATCTGTTGGAATTGAAACCTCCCAAATCAGAATCCTTAATCATCGCCATTACTTTCGGAGCGATTTCTCGGAAAGTTGGTGCTTCTGCAACATCTTCATCGTAGATTCCGTGGATGGCAGAAGATTCTTTTGGAATCGCCATTTCCGGATTCACACGCCAAGTTTTGCTTTCTCGGGAAGAATCAGGATTGACTTTTAGAATACAAATTTCTACGATTCTGTCTTTCCCGATGTTGGTTCCGGTCGTTTCCAAATCGAAAATACAAAGTGGTTTATGTAGTTTAAGGTTCATTTCTTATAGTTATAAATTATTAGTTATGAATGATGAGTTTTTTATGAAGATGAATTTTAACTTTTAATTCAAAACTCATAACTATTTTAGTTGTTTTTGGAATATTAATGAAATCAAAATATAATAGATGATGATTAAAGGAATTCCGACTGTTTTAAAAATTAATAAAATCAAAATTCCACCAATTAATAAAGCTAATTTTGGATAATTATCTCTTAATTGTTTTGATTTGAATTTCATTGCAATCATTTTGATTGGCGAGATTAAAAGCCATGAACTGATAATGTTAAATATTAACCAAAAGCCTGCAGTAAATTTAATAGTTGTTTCTACAGTTGGAAAGCCATTTTCAGGCTGGATTGTATCATTGTTTTGCAAAATGTAATAAATCCCAAAAATCAAAATCGTGTTACTCGGGGTATTGAGTCCTTTAAAGTAATATTTCTGCTCTTCATCCAGATTGAAAATCGCTAATCTGAGACAAGAAAAAAGTGTAATCAGAAAACCAAAATACTTGATTTCAAAAGGTAATTCAATACCAAAGATATTATTCCCAAATGGTTCTAGAATTTTCATCATTGCAACACCGGGCAAAAATCCAAAACTTACCATATCTGCCAAAGAATCCAATTGTCCACCGAGATTACTGCTGGAACCCAATGCCCTCGCAACAAAACCGTCAAAGAAATCAAGAACCAAAGAAATAATAATGCAAATCGCAGTTGTCTGATAATCGCCTAAAAATAGATGAATGATACCAACGCAACCGGAAAAAAGATTCCCTAAAGTAAAAGCATTGGCGAGGTTATTCTTGATGAAATTCATATCACAAAAATAGTAAAAACTAATACAAGGAAAGTTTTAATTTTGCGAAATGAAGAATTTAAGAGGGCAAGAATTATTTGCCTTGATTTACAGACTTTTTCTGGTGTTTTTCTTTTACCAGATTGCAAGATTGCTGTTTTGGATATTCAATAAAGACCTTATAAAAGTTGACGGAATATCAGAATATTTCAATTTATCCTATTATGGAACTGCGTTTGACAGCACTGCAATCTTGTATGTGAATGCGGTTTTTATTTTATTAAGTATCATTCCGTTGGTTATTAATACAAAGAAAGGCTATCAAAAATTCCTATTATATTGGTATTTTATCACTAATGGAATTGCGTATTCACTCAATTTTGGCGATATGATTTATTATCGATTCAGTCAAGCGAGATTAACTTCTGCAGCGATTGAAGTTGGAAAGCACGAAAATAATCTCGGAAGAATATTTTTGAATGCGCTTTTACAGCATCCGTTTGTTATTATTTGGTTTGTTGTGGTTTTGTTTGTGTGGATTTTTCTTTATAAAAGGGTGAAAATTAATGATGAGAAACCTAAAAATTTGATTGTTTATTTTGTTTCATCAATTATTAGTTTATGTTTGATTGCAACTTTGGTTGTTGGCGGAATCCGGGGAGATTTCAAACATTCTACAAGACCAATTAATTTGGTTGATGCGAACAAGCACGTTAGCAATCCGCTCCAGGCAAATGTTGTTCTGAACAGTGTTTTTTCATTTTTCAGAACGATTAATACCAATAATTTTAAGTTGGTTCATTTTGTTGACGAGAAATTCATTAATCAAGAAATTAAGCCATATAAATTATACAATCGAGAAGTTGACTCAAAACCAAATGTTGTAATTTTCATTTTGGAAAGTTTTGGAAAAGAATATTCCGGAGCATTTAACAAACAAAATAATATTAAAGATTTTGTTTCTTACACACCATTTCTAGATAGTCTTGCCAATCAAAGCCTGATTTTTACTAATGCTTTTGCTAACGGACGACAATCTATTCACGGAATGAGTTCTGTTTTAGCCGGAATTCCTAGTTTAACGGATGCTTTCACGAGCTCGCCTTATTCCAATCAGAAAATCCAATCTATTGTTTCGGTTTGCAATGATTTGGGTTATGATACGAGTTTCTATCATGGCGCCCCTAATGGTTCTATGGGATTTCAGGGATTTGGAAACATCTTGGGTTTCAAACATTATTTTGGGAAAACCGAATATAATAAGGATGAAGACTTTGATGGAATCTGGGCAATTTGGGATGAACCTTTTTTTCAATATTTTGCAAAGAATATTGGGAAGAAGCAACCTTTTATGTCAACGTTATTTTCGGCATCTTCTCACGACCCATTCAAGATTCCGGAGAAATATAATGGGAAATTTAAAAAAGGAACATTACAGATTCACGAACCAATTCAGTACACAGATTATTCATTGAAAAAATTTTTTGAAACAGCCAGTAAACAACCTTGGTTTCAAAACACGATTTTTGTAATTACAGCTGACCATACCAATCAAATCAATTATCCCGAATATCAGAAAGCAATGAACCGATTCGCCATTCCATTATTGTTTTTCTCTCCAAATCCTAAATATAATTTGAAAGGTGTTGACGACAGATTCGCTCAACAGATTGATATTTATCCAACATTGGCAGATTTGCTTGGATATAATAAAAAAATTAGAAGTTGGGGTAGAAGCTTGTTGTCTGATAAGAATGAAAATTACATGATTGTCAATTCGGATGCGATTAATGAGCAGATGATTATCGGGAATTACATTTATATCTTTAATGGAAAAGAAGTGACGGGAATCTACGACAAATCAGACTTAGCATTATCCAAAAATATTTTGAATAAAAATTTGAATCCTGAACAAAAGTTAGGAATCGAAAAAACAAAAGCATGGTATCAGGATTATATGGATAGAGTCATTAATAGAAAACTCAGATAGAATAGTGTTTAAAACAGAGAAAATCTCGCAAGTGGCTTTATTTATGCTTTGGATAGCAAATAATTCTTGTTTGTTTAAAATAAATTTATATTTTTAACAATGTTAATTTAACGTTAACAAGAAAAGCCTATCAAAAACAAAACAACTTAAAAATAGAAGACAATGAAAAAATTAATTTTAGCATTTGCCTTATCATTCATCGGCGTTCTATCATTTGCTCAAATCGAAGGAAAATGGAAAACGATTGACGACGAAACCGGAAAAGCAAAATCCATCGTTGAGATTTGGAAAAAAGCAGACGGTAAATATTATGGGAAAATTTCTCAACTTTTGATAAAGCCGGAAAATGTTAACTGTGTGGCTTGTAAAGACGATCGCAAGAACAAACCATTGATTGGAATGGAAATCATACGTGGTCTTAAAAAAGATGGGGACGAGTTCACAGGAGGAACAATTACAGACCCCAAGAATGGAAAATCTTACAAATGCACCATTACAAAAGACGGTGATAAACTAAATGTAAGAGGTTATATGGGAATTTCTCTAATAGGAAGAACCCAGACTTGGCAAAAAGCAGACTAACTGATTTTATGATAAATAGCAGGCTTCCTTTCGGGAGCCTTTTTTTATTATCAGCATAACAAAAAAATTAATACTTTTGTATTTCGAAATTTTAAAAGAAACATTTCAAAATGAAAGAACATACATTTCGTGAAGTAATTGCTCAGGCAATGAGCGAGGAAATGCGTAAAGACGAATCCATTTTTCTTGTAGGAGAAGAAGTTGCAGAATATAACGGAGCTTACAAAGCTTCCAAAGGAATGTTAGATGAATTTGGTGCAAAAAGAATCATCGATGCGCCCATTGCAGAACTTGGTTTCGTTGGGATCTCGGTTGGAGCAGCTATGAATGGTAACCGTCCAATCGTAGAATTTATGACATTCAACTTCTCGATGGTTGCGATTGATCAGATCATCAACAACGCAGCAAAAATCTATCAGATGAGTGGAGGACAGTGGAACTGCCCAATCGTGTTCCGTGGACCAACAGCTTCTGCAGGTCAGTTGGGAGCAACGCACTCTCAGGCTTTTGAAAGCTGGTATGCTAACTGTCCGGGTCTTAAAGTTGTAGTTCCTTCCAATCCTTACGATGCAAAAGGGCTTTTGAAAACAGCTATTCAGGATAATGATCCGGTAATCTTTATGGAGTCCGAGCAGATGTATGGCGACAAAATGGAAATTCCTGAAGAAGAATATTACATCCCAATCGGGAAAGCCGATATCAAGAAAGAAGGTAAAGATGTAACTTTGGTTTCTTTCGGGAAAATTATGAAATTGGCTTTACAGGCCGCGGATGAATTGGAAAAAGAAGGTATCTCTGTTGAGGTGATCGATCTTAGAACAGTTCGCCCTTTGGATTATGATACAGTTCTTGGATCAGTAAAGAAAACTAACAGATTAGTAATTTTGGAAGAAGCTTGGCCATTTGCATCTGTAGCTTCAGAGATTACTTATATGGTTCAGCAAAAAGCATTCGATTATTTGGATGCGCCAATCAAGAGAATCACAACGCCGGATGCTTCTGCACCTTATTCTGCAGCATTGTTCGCAGAATGGTTCCCGAAGTTGGAAAAAGTGAAAGAAGAAATCAAAAAAGCGATGTACGTCAAAGCATAAGATATAATAAGACTCCCGATTATTTGGGAGTTTTTTTATTTGATAGAATTGTTTAGGAGCTGTTTCCCGCTTTCCGTTACAATCTTTTTTGCCGGCGCTTTCCGTTAAGTAGAGCCTGAAGACCATGCAAAAAAGGATTTCCACTGCAATCGGGGCTAGGAGATTTGACTTCCAATCGGCATTCTATATAAAAATACAAGTTGGCCATTCTTTAGAAATATTTCTTTGATGAGTTTACGCCCTTGCGAATCTTAGCGGGCTTTGTGTTAAAAATGATGCGAAAAGCAAATCGTGAATTATTTATTAAATTAAAACCATAAAAATTTGTAGGTTAATAAATTATTCTTATTTTTGCACCTCAAAATGAGATGTAAATTATGTTAATAATACCAGTAAAAGACGGAGAGTCTATCGACAGAGCTTTAAAAAAGTACAAAAGAAAATTTGATAAAACTAGAGTTGTAAGAGAACTTAGATCTAGACAACAATTTATTAAGCCTTCTGTAACTTTGAGACAAGCTAAACTTAAAGCAGCTCACAAACAAAGAAACTTGAGTAAAGAAGAACAGGCTTAAGTTCTTTTTTAGCAAAACATAATAAAAATCACTTCCGAATTTCTATATTTGGAAGTGATTTTGTATTTAGATACCTATGATAGAAAGATTCTTGGAATATATAGAAGTGGAGAAAAGGTACTCTCCGCATACTCTTACGAATTATAAAAAAGATTTGTCGGATTTCTCTGCATTTGTTTTGAAGACGGAAGCATCGGAGGAAATTGTTCATGTTCATAAGAAGGTGATTAAAAACTTTATTGTAGAGCTTAGTAATTCCGGATTGAGTAAAAGAAGTATCAATCGCAAATTATCATCGCTTCGTAGCTTCTATGCTTTTGTGCTTCGGCTTCAAGAGATAAAGGTTTCTCCAATGGAAACGATAGATTCGCTTAAATTCTATGCAGAAAAGAGAGTTCCGTTCTCTGTGGAAGAGATGGATGTAATGAAGCAGGAGATTGAAGAGAAAAGCAAAATGACACTATTGGAAAAGCTGATTATAGAGACATTTTATCAAACCGGAATCAGAAAAGCGGAGCTTTGTAATCTTTTGTTGGAAAATGTGGATTTTTCAAAGAAAGAAATATTGGTAATAGGGAAAGGAAATAAAGCTAGAGTGATTCCTATTTCTGATGAATTAATATCAGATTATCAAACATATCTTAATATCAGATGGGCTAAAGCAGAAAATCAAAATTATTTTTTCGTTAATAAAAAGGGAAAAAAACTAGGCGAAAAGTTTGTCTATTTGGTCGTTAATAAGTATTTTAGTAATGTTACTTCCAAGCAGAAAAGAAGTCCGCATATTTTAAGACATACTTTTGCAACGCACGTTTTAAATGGTGGTGCGGAAATATCTAAAGTTCAAAAGTTAATGGGACATGCGAGTTTGGCGAGTACACAAGTTTATACTAGTGCTAATATAGAAAAACTTAAAGAAGTTTATAAAAATGCACACCCAAGAGAAACTAAAGAAAAAAAAATATGAAGTAAAAATTTACATTTTTATTGTTTAATCATTTAAAACAGACGTTATGAAAATTACAATTCAGACTGTAGGTGTTACACCTCACGAACCTTTGAAAGAGAGAATTGAGAAAAAATTAAGTAAGCTAGAGACCTTTTATGATAAAATCGTAGAATCTGCAGTTTACTTAAAAGTGGAAAATGCATCAGAAAAAACAAATAAAACAACAGAGCTTGTTGTTAAGGTTCCGGGTGATGATATCGTAGTTAAGAAGACATGTGCTAGTTTTGAAGAAAGTTTAGACGAGTGTGTCGAAACTGCTAAAAAACTGTTAATCAAGAAAAAAGAATTAGCCTAAAAAAATAATTGAAATTTTTTTGTAAAAATATTTGTAGGTTTCAAAAAAGTGTCTCATATTTGCACTCGCAAAACGGAAGTAACCGCGGCGCAGAAGGATAGTTCTTTTGAAATCTATATGCCTCCATAGCTCAGTTGGCCAGAGCACGTGATTTGTAATCTCGGGGTCGTGGGTTCGAATCCCTCTGGAGGCTCAAAAAAATACTGGGGAGATACCAGAGCGGTCAAATGGGGCTGACTGTAACTCAGCTGCTTCGGCTACGTAGGTTCGAATCCTGCTCTCCCCACATTTTTTTATTTGCAAAGTCAAAAAAAATTTTTATATTTGCAAACACAAAAACCAACCTTTTTTGGTAACAAAAATGCGAAAGTAGCTCAGTTGGTAGAGCGTCAGCCTTCCAAGCTGAATGTCGCGGGTTCGACCCCCGTCTTTCGCTCAAGAAAAATCACAAACCTTAACGGAATGTGATTTTTTTTTACGCCGACTTAGCTCAGGGGTAGAGTGCTTCCTTGGTAAGGAAGAGGTCACGGGTTCAAATCCCGTAGTTGGCTCTGGGAATACCGAAGGTATTCAAAACTTTTTGGAATCATCTTTATATTATTTAATATAAATTTTGCATTCTGATTCGGGAGCAAAATAGATGGATTTTTTTAAACCGTTTTAAATTGAAAATCACATTATTATTTTTTACGTAAAATAATTTTTGATATTTAAAAATTCATTATATTTGCAGACCGAAAAAAACAATATTAAATAAATTAAATATTAAAATCATGGCAAAGGAAACGTTTAATCGTAACAAACCCCACTTGAACATTGGTACTATTGGTCACGTTGACCATGGTAAAACTACTCTTACAGCTGCTATTTCTGCTGTATTAGCTA
>QFQW01000161.1 GCA_003248755.1 Chryseobacterium sp.
CTCAGTTTTGTCTCCAAAATAATTATAAACGAACTGATAATTCCCACCTAATTGATTATCTATACCAAAGGTTGATATGGATGATTTATAAATTCCGTTGTCGTAAATATTCGGGAATTGATTTTGAATGATTTCTTCAACTTTTTCCTTTGGCTGATGAATTTTTTTCGAGATATCATCTGCCGTTTTTTCTTTGTTTAAATCCTCGTCATATTTTTTTAGAAATTCTTGATTTTCTGTAGCGAATTTTTCAAAATTTTGGGTAATATTGAGATTTGGAGAAAGACAATCAGTAATTTCCAGATTAAAATCCTGAATAAACTGTTTGATGCTTTCTTCTGAAACGTCCAGCTTTTTAGAAAATTCTGTGATATTTTGAATCATTATTAAAATGTTTTTATGAATTTAAACAAAAACTGTACAAATCAAAGTAACAATCTAATAAAGAATCAGACTTGTATATAAAACATCTTTTATGAAAAAAATTCTGGAAGTAAAAAACTTAACCAAAAAGTTCAAACACATTGCGGTTAATAATATCTCTTTCGATGTAGAAAAAGGTAATGTCTATGGTCTTTTAGGACCCAATGGCAGTGGGAAGTCAACCACTTTCGGGATGTTACTTTCTACAATCAATCCAACTTCCGGCAGCTGGAAATGGTTTGGAAAAGAAGGAACAGATACCAATACACTTAAAAGAATCGGTGCAATCATTGAGCAGCCGAATTTCTATCCTTATCTGAGTGCGGAAAAGAATCTTGAAATCGTTGCTGAAATCAAAGAAATTTCTAAAAGCAGAATAGATGAAGTTCTTGAAATCGTCAATCTGATAGCCCGGAAAAAAGATGCTTTCCGGACTTATTCTTTGGGAATGAAACAGCGTTTGGCGATTGCTTCTGCTTTGCTTGCGAATCCTGAGGTTTTGATTCTGGACGAGCCAACAAACGGGCTTGACCCGGAAGGAATTATCCAGATCCGTGAGATCATCAACAAAATTGCAAAATCAGGAACGACGATTATTGTTGCAAGCCATCTTCTGGACGAGATAGAGAAAATCTGTTCTCACGTTATCGTTTTGAAGCATGGAAATGCAATCTATTCTGGTTCTGTAGATGCAATGAGTAATACAAAAGGTTTTTTTGAGCTCAAATCGGACAATATTTCTGAACTTGTTTCTGCTTTAGAATCTTTCGGGATTTTCTCTTCTGTGAAAGAGCAGGATAATCTAATAATTGCTCAGATTTTTAACGATATTTCAGCCTCGGAACTTAATAAAAAACTATTTGAAAAAGGAATTGCTCTTTCTCATCTTCAAAAGAAAAAAGAAAGCCTTGAAACTCAATTCTTAGAACTAGTAAAACATTCCAACTCATGATAAGATTATTAAAATTAGAATATCTCAAAAACTTGAATTACAAACCTTTTAAGGTTTTTGCAGGTTTATATTTTATCGTTTTGATTGCCTTATTATTCATTGGGTTGGTGGATTTTGATATTTTAGGAATGAAGGTCAATCTTAAGGAACAGGGAATGTATAATTTTCCCGGAGTCTGGAATTTTACAACTTATATTGTGGGATTGTTGAAGATTTTCCTTGGTTGTATTATTGTTTTTTCTATATGTCAAGAATTTAGCAATAGAATGTTCAAGCAAAATCTAATTGATGGATTGAGTCGGGAAGAATTTATATTTTCTAAGCTTTTGACAATTTTGGTTTTTACTTCATTTTCAAC
>QFQW01000095.1 GCA_003248755.1 Chryseobacterium sp.
ACATTCACTCAGTCAAAATCAAACTAATAGAAAAAATCGAAAATCCGCAAAGCTTCTCATAATCAAAACTTAACACAAGATTGGGATTTGCCGGCTTTTTTCTTCCACCAATTTACGATAATTTTGTAGTTCAAATTACTTAAAATGAAACATTCAGCGATAACATTTATCAGTTTCTGAAAACGATAATCTGAATGCCACATCTTACAATTAAAAATAAAGAAAAATGAAAGAAGTCATAATAGAACCTACGGAAAATAAAAAAGTAATGAAGTTCGTTACGGACTACACTTTGATTCCTGGTTCACTAGAATTAGATAGAGATTCTGACATTTCCGAGATTCCATTGGCGCAAGAACTTTTCAACTATCCTTTTGTCAATAGAATCTTCATCACAGCCAACTTCATTGCGGTGGCAAAAGAAGACACTGTGGAATGGGAACACGTTGCAGAAAGTCTTAAAAACATCATTGAGGATGAACTTTTGGCCAACCCGAGAATCTACCTTCAGAAAAGAAAAGAAATGTATCAAATCTATTCTGAGATGACGCCCAATCCTGCGGTTATGAAATTCATTTCCAGCAAAATGCTAATGGACGGCTTCATCGAAGTGAAGTCCAGAGAAGAATCAGGAGGTGTTCCTTTGGCGCAGGAATTATACGAAGCTTTTGATTTTGTGAAGGAAATCTATGTGAGTGATAATTTTGTTGCTGTTACAAGAGACGAGCAATTCCAATGGCACGAAATTATGAATCAGGTTCGTTCTTTTATAGCTGAATTTTTGCAGGCTGGAAAGACAATTGCAGCTATCGAACCTCATCAGCACGAGAATCCTGTTTTGAAAATCATCAACAGAGAATACACGAATGACGAGCAAAAAATCAGTGATATATTAAACGAATACGTAGCGCCTGCAGTAGAAAATGACGGTGGAAAAATCTCTCTGATTGAATACGACCAGGAAAATAAAACAGCAAAAATGCTTCTTCAAGGTGCTTGCAGCGGTTGTCCATCCTCCACAGCGACTTTGAAAAACGGAATCCAAAGTATTCTGAAACAATTCGTTCCGGAATTGGTGGAGAACGTAGAAGCTGTGAATGGATAATAGCGTCGAGAATCTCGAATGACATTTTACCTGACAATGCTAAAAAGATTAATTTAATCATTAAGTTTGTCATTCCGAAGGAATCTCAAGGTTTAGATTGACTTTAGGTTTCCTTCGGAATGACAATATTGCGTTAAAAACAAACTATTTTGAATCAATCAAACAACAAAAAAGGAATCTTACTCGTAAACCTCGGTTCACCCAATTCGACAAGCGTTGAAGATGTAAAAAACTATCTTGACGAATTCTTGATGGATGAAAAAGTCATCGATTATCGTTGGATTTTCCGAGCGTTATTGGTTCAGGGAATCATCTTGAAAACCAGACCGAAAAAATCAGCGGAAGCTTACAAAACCGTCTGGACGGACGAAGGTTCTCCCTTGATTGTGATTTCCAAAAACCTACAGAAAAAACTCCAGGAGATTGTAAATGTTCCGGTTGGTTTGGGAATGCGCTACGCAGAACCATCAATACAAACCGGAATCCAGGAATTGGTAGACCAAGGCATTACAAATATTACTTTGTTTCCCCTTTATCCTCAATACGCAATGAGCACGACGGAAACTGTCATTGACAAAGCCGAAGAAGTTCGAATAAAATTCTTTCCCGACATTAAAATCAATTATGTAGAACCGTTTTATGACCGCGAGATTTACATCAATTCTCTTGCGGAAAGTATCAAAGAAAAACTACCTGCGGATTTTGATTTGTTGCAGTTTTCTTATCACGGTGTTCCGGAACGTCATATTTACAAAACCGACCCTACGAAGACTTGCAATATGAATAATTGCTGCTCAAAAGAGGACAATCCTTCGCACAAATTCTGTTATAGGCACCAATGTTATAAAGTCACGAAGTTGGTTTGTGAGAAATTGGGCATTCCGAAAGAGAAGGCATTAGTCACTTTCCAGTCCCGATTGGGAAAAGACAAATGGATGGAACCTTATACCGACGCCACTTTGGAAGGTCTTGGCAAAAAAGGCATCAAAAAACTGGCAATAGTTTGTCCGGCTTTTGTATCCGATTGTCTGGAAACTTTGGAAGAGATTTCGGTGGAAGGAAAAGAAATTTTCTTACATGGAGGTGGGGAAAGATTTGATTACATCCCGTGTTTGAATGAGGAACAAAGTTGGGTCAATGTTGTTAAAACGCTTTGTGAAGAAAAGTTAGACGATTTTTATTTTCATTAATTTTTCATACAATGATTTTCCGATACGCGCGACATATCCAAAATCTGGAAAAACTGATTGGTTTTTATACCAAAGTTTTGGATTTTAAAGTTCTTGGAGATTTCAAAGAGCATAACGGTTATGATGGTGTTTTTCTTGGAAAAGAAAATGAAAACTGGCATTTGGAATTCACACAAGACAATAACATTCCTGAATCTAAATTTGATGACGATGACATTTTGGTTTTCTATCCGGAATCGTTGGAAGAGTTTCAGAAGATTGTGGCTAATCTTGAATTTTATAAAGTCCCCATCCTTGAACCGAAAAATCCTTATTGGAAAGAAAACGGAATCTGTTTTGAGGATTGTGACCATTACAAGATTATTGTTTCCGACCTTAGGATTGTAAAATAAAAAAACCGCCTCATTACTGAAGCGGTTTTTTTGCCATAAAAAGTATTTATTTCTTGTTAAAATCTCCTGCAAAAACAGAAGTCAACTTATCTTCACTGATGTATTTTCTTAGAACATCGTTCACTTGGCTTACTTTAAGCGCAGAAACTTTTGCTTCCAAAGCATCATATTCGTCCAAAGACTGTCCATATTGAAGCTGAGAATTGACTAATCCCATCAAAGTATTATCATTTCCAAGACCTGTTTTTCTGGAGTTCAACCAAGAAGTCAAATTAGACTTGAATTCTTCTTCTGTGAAACCGTCTTTTACTGCTTTATTTACTTCTTCTTTCAAAGCTTTGTCAACTGCATCTTTTTTAGTCGGGTTGAAGAACGCATACCAAGACCAAGATGCTACGTTGTTATCAATAGGAATATTGATGTAAGAACCTGCACCGTAGCTGATTCCTTCTTTCTCACGAAGTCTTGTAGGAATTCTAGCTGTCAAGAAACCTCCGCTTCCTAACATTTCGTTGGCAATCACAAAAGCCGGATAATCCGGAGATTTTCTGTCCATAGAAAAACTGATTTTCCCAACTGCGGCACCGTTTTCTTTATCCGGAGTCAGATATTCTTTGTCTTGTTTTTTGGTTGCGAATAATTCCGGTTTGATGAACTCGTAATTTGATTTTGAATTCCATTTTCCAAAAGTTGATTCTAATAGTCCTGCGACTGTTTTGCTGTCAACATCTCCGATAACAGAACCAACACCATTGTTTCCTCCTAAAATTTTGTTGTAGAAATCTACCAACTGCTCTCTCTTCACTTTCTTATTGTTATCAATCTGTTCCTGAGTAGAAGCTGTATAATAGATACTTTCTTTAGGATAATTCTCAGTGATTTTTTCGATTTCCGTGAATGCGATTGACTGCGGGTCGTTCAATGAACTTTCAAGATACGTGTTGTACTCGTTGATTGTTTTTGTCAATTCAGCTTCCGGGAAAGTAGATTCAGTCAGGATTTCTTTGATAAGAGCTGTTACTTTTGGCAAGCTGTCTTTGTAAGTACTGAAATTAACGAACAACGTCTGGCCACTAAATCCGAAATTGATATTAGACTTCCATTGGTCCAGCATATCTTGGATTTGTTCTTTGGTGTGGGTTTTAGTTCCTGTTTTAAGAACCTGAGCCATCAGGGAACCAACATCTGATTTTCCGTTCAAATCTTTGGCATTACTTACAGGGAATTTGAAACTTCCTAAAACTTTTCCGCCTTTGATGTCTTTTTTGATTAAGCCGTATTTCATTCCATTGCTCAATTTGCCTTCTGTTAGATTAGCTTTCAGGTTTTTGATGCTAGCCTCGAAAGGTGCAGCTTCTTTCTCAAGTGCTTTTCCTTTGTAATCGTTTGTCAGAGAAGCGATTTGCTCATTGGTATATTCGATATTCTTAACTCTTACCTCATCTTTCGCCGGAATGAAAACTCCTACCGTTCTATTATTAGTTCTGAAATATTTCTCAGCAACTCTTTGAACATCTGCTACAGTCAATTTTTCAACCGCATCTCTGTAAAGAAATCCTAATTTGTAATTTCCCGCTCCAACAATTTCCGTTAGATTAATAGCATAACCAATTGTATTGTTTTTAATATTTTCGATTTGTTTAAGCAATTTAGCTTTAGCTCTTGCAACATCCTGCTCTGTATATTTTGTAGTTCCAACTTTGTCCAAAACCGCACGGAAATCACTCTCAGTTGCTTTGATGTCTTTATCAGCCGGAACATCCAATCCGAAATACATAAAGCTCGCATCTCTAACCGTTGGCTGATAAGCATAGATAGAAGCCGCCTTGTGAGAATCAATCATTGCTTTGTAAAGATAGCCAGATGGGTCTGCCGTCAAAATCTCCTGCAATGCATCCAATGCTGCATAATCTTTGTCGGCAAAAGGAACTGTGTGATAAAGCGCGCCGACAACTTTGCTGTCTCCGGAACGTTTCAGTTCCACAAAACGTTCTCCGTCCTGAGCTGGTTCAACTGTATAAGGTGTTTCAATAACTCTAGATGGTTTTGGAATCGTGGAGAAATATTGAGCAATATATTCCAGAGCCTTTTTCTCATCAAATTTCCCTGCAACAATTAACGTCGCATTGTCGGGTTGATAATATTTTTCATAGAATTTTCTAAGCGTAACTGCTTTTACCCTTTCTACATCTTCCTTACTTCCGATTGTACTGTTTCCGTAGTTATGCCAAAGATAAGCTGTTGACATGATTCTTTCCATCAAAACACCACTTGGGCTGTTTTCTCCAATCTCGAACTCATTTCTTACAACAGAAAATTCTTTATCCAAATCCGACTGAAGAATCGTTGCATTTACCATTCTGTCCGCTTCCATTTCCAAGAACCATTTCAAATTCTCATCGTTGGAAGGGAAAACCTCATAATAATTGGTTCTGTCATAATAAGTCGTTCCGTTGGCATTTCCACCTTTGTCAGACAACATTTTCTTGATATCGCCCAGCTTTTTTGTGCTTTTGAACAACATATGCTCCAGCAAGTGCGCCATCCCTTTCTCTCCGTAACCTTCGTGCTTGGAACCAACATTATAAACGATGTTAATAACAGCATTACTTTGAGAAGCATCTGAAATCAAAAGGACTTTCATCCCGTTACTTAAGGAATATTCTTTAATTCCTTCAGTATTACTAATAAACTTTGGTGTTTCGGCTTTTTGAGAAAATACAGGTGTATAATAACCCGCATAGAACACGACTGCCGCAGTCAGTAGAAAGTTCTTCATGTTCGATTGTTAATTTTTTAGTTTCTAAATTTAATAACTTTCTTTGTGAAAATATATTGTGCAAGACAGTTTTTATGAAAACATTAACGTAATTTTGACCTTATGCTAGTAGAAAAGATAATTTTAGGTGTTGACCCGGGAACAGCAGTGATGGGATTCGGAATTATTTCTGTTAAAGGAAGTAAAATGGAACTGATTGCCATCCACGAATTGATTCTGAAAAAATATGAGAATCATGAGACAAAGCTTAAAATCATCTTCGATAAAACTCTAGCATTAATTGACGAATACCATCCGGACGAAACAGCTTTAGAAGCACCATTCTTCGGAAAAAATGTTCAGAGTATGCTGAAATTGGGACGTGCTCAAGGCGTAGCAATGGCCGCAAGTCTCCACAGAAACATTCCGATTACGGAATATTCTCCTAAAAAAGTAAAAATGGCTATCACAGGAAACGGAAATGCTAGCAAAGAACAAGTGGCAGGAATGCTTCAGAACCTTTTAAAACTGAAAGAATTTCCTACAAAATATCTTGATGCGTCTGATGGATTAGCTGTAGCTGTTTGTCATCATTTCAATTCCGGAAGTCTCTCAACAGACAAATCTTACTCTGGCTGGGACAGTTTTCTGAAGCAAAATCCGGATAGGATTAAATAGTTGTTGATTGACTGTTATTCGTTGACAACTTTATTTCTTTGTCCTTTCATCTTTTTTCTTATCTCTTTAAACTTGATTCTTGTCATCTGATTTTCTATCTTTGAATCGATGAATGACTCTCTTTTTGAAATCGTAGAACACACCAACAGAAGCATTTTCCTCACTGGAAAAGCAGGAACCGGAAAGACTACATTTCTAAACGATTTTGTAAAAAAAACCAAGAAAAAACACATTGTAGTTGCACCAACAGGAATCGCTGCTATCAATGCTGGTGGTGTTACGATCCACTCTATGTTTGGTTTGCCACTTAGAACTTTTCTTCCAACTACGGAAAGAATTGACCAAAATCTGGCGAACAACATTGCCGACTTGATGCCACATTTCAAGTACCGAAAAGACAAACTAAAACTTCTCCGGGAAATTGAAATCATTATTATTGATGAAGCTTCTATGCTGCGTGCAGATGTTCTGGATATGATGGATTTTTCTCTCCGTCACGTTCGTAGAAATCAGCAGAAATTTGGTGGAGTTCAGATGTTGTTTATTGGCGACCTTTATCAGTTACCTCCAGTTGTGAGGGATGAATATATTCTGTCAATGTATTATTCCTCGCCGTTTTTCTTTCACGCCAAAGCTCTGGAAGGTAGTAATTTTATCACACTGGAACTAACCAAAGTTTACCGACAAACCGATGAACATTTTCTTGAAATTCTCAATGCAATTAGAGACGGAGTTATCGAAGATATTGACTTCGAAGCTCTGAACGCAAGATATCAGCCGGACTTCGACCCAAAAGATGAAGCCTACGTCTATCTCTGTTCACACAACAAAATGGCAGACGACATCAATCAGAAAAAGATTCAAGAATTGGGCGGGAAGTCACACACTTACACTGCCGATGTTGTAGGCGAATTCAAAGAAACACAATATCCGAATGATGAAGTTCTGGAACTGAAAGTCGGAGCGCAGATTATGTTCATCCGAAATGACACTTCGTCTGACAAAAAATATTACAACGGAAAATTAGCTCAAATTTCTTATCTCGACGAAGATGAAATTTCGGTCATCCTTGATGGAAGTGAGGAAGAAATTACTTTGAAAGCTGAAATCTGGGAACAGAAAAAATATTCTCTTGATGCTGACAAAAATATTCAAGAAGAAGTTTTGGGAAGTTTCAAACAGTTTCCAATTCGACTGGCTTGGGCAGTTACTATTCATAAAAGTCAAGGTTTGACCTTCGATAGATTGATTATTGATGCAGGAAAAAGTTTTGCTTCCGGACAGGTTTATGTTGCGTTGTCACGTTGCCGAACATTGGAAGGAATTGTGCTTAAATCGAAAATCACGCCTGAAGTTATTTTCTCTGACAAACGAGTTTCGAAGTTTCAGGATGAAACGCACGCCAATTCGAAAATCGAGGAAATCCTTAATTCTGAAAAATACGATTACAGCATTCAGAAAGTCATTAGAAGAATTGATTGTGTTTGGTTTCAATCCGCTTTGGAAAATTGGATGGTTATCAGCCGAAGCAGTAAATTCATTGATAAAGAAAAAGCTGATTATCTGTATCATTGTTTGAAAGCTGACATTGAAAATTATATTACTATTTTCCAAAAATTTGAGAGAATCTTAATTCAGAAAACTCAGAAATTCCTGCAAGGTGAAGAAGAATGGACCGAAATAGAAATAAAAGCCAAAGGTGCTGTCAATTTCTTTTTCACGAATGTGAATGAGAAAGTTTTTTCTCCGCTCAAAGATTTCTATTCGGAAACGAAAGGTGTAAAAGGTTTAAAAGCTTTCAACGAAGATTTCCGTGTCTGGCTGGATGATATTGAAGATTACCTTAAAGATTTGAAAGAGGTTTACCTATTGGAAATACCTTTATTCGATAAAGAAAAAGATGTTGAAGTTTCTATGGCCATCAAGAAAGTCCCGACACACGTTTTGACTTATCAGTTGTTTCAAAATGGAAAAACTGTTGCTGAGATTGCGAAAGAAAGAGGCTTGGTGAATTCCACTATTTTTGGGCATCTTTCAAAATATGCTGAACAAAATCTCTTGGACAGAAACGACCTTTTGAGAATCTATCCGAAAAGTAAGATAGAAGTTTTCGAAAAACAGTTCAAAGCAGAACCAAAGGAAAACATCAACGACTGGAAATCTGTTTTGCCTTCGGATTTTGATTATGGTGAGATTCGATTGATTTGGAATTACTTTTTGAATTTGAAAAAATAGTTTTATTTTTAACGCAAAGTCCGCAAAGTGTTTTTTAAATATTGAAAATATTTAAGGTCCGCAAAGGCGCTTTGCTCAGCAATACCTTTACACATTATGTTTGTCATTTCAGAAGAATAACAGCAGTTTAGATTCCTACGGAATGACAAAAATTTTGTTTAAACATAAAAAAGTCGCAAAGTAAAATTTGCGACTTTCATATTATAAAAAGAATTCAGATTAATTAATCAATTCAAATCTTGCATATTCTACAATTTTCTTTGGCAATTTGATTCCTTCTGGCGTTTGGTTATTTTCCAAAAGTGCTGCCATAATTCTTGGTAACGCCATTGCAGAACCATTCAATGTATGAACCAATTGCGTTTTTCCATCGCCTTTGTAACGACATTTCAAACGAGTAGCCTGGAACGTTTCGAAGTTGGAAACAGAACTGACTTCCAACCATTTTTCCTGCGCCGCACTCCAAACTTCGAAATCGTAAGTCATTGCAGACGCAAAACCTGTGTCACCTCCACAAAGTCTCAAGATTCTGTAAGGCAATTCCAGATCTTCCAGAATAGATTTGATATGTTCTACCATTTCTTCCAGAACAGCATAAGAATTTTCAGGCTTCTCGATTCTTACAATCTCCACTTTTTCGAATTGGTGAAGTCTGTTCAAACCTCTTACGTGTGCACCATAACTTCCGGCTTCTCTTCTGTAGCACTGAGAAAAAGCGGTGTTTTTGATTGGCAAATCTTTTTCATCCAACAAAACATCACGATAAAGATTGGTAACCGGAACTTCCGCAGTTGGTATCAAGTATAAATCATCCGCACCAACATAGTACATTTGTCCTTCTTTATCAGGCAATTGTCCTGTTCCATAGCCAGAAGCCTCGTTCACAACGTGAGGTGGGTTCACTTCCAGATAACCAGCCTCTGTATTTTTATCAAGGAAATATTGAACCAGAGCTCTCTGCAATCTAGCACCTTTCCCGAAATAAACAGGAAAACCTGCACCTGCAATTTTTACTCCTAATTCAAAATCGATCAGGTTATATTTTTTAGCCAATTCCCAGTGTGGAATTGCGCCTTCACCAAGACCTTCCACAGTTGTAGATTCGTAAACGATTTCGTTGTCATCAGCAGAAACTCCGGCAACTACTTTTTCGTAAGGGATATTCGGGATTTGATATAAAATATTGAGAAGTGACTTCTCAGCTTCGTTCAGTTGAGATTGTAATTCTTTGCTGGACTCTTTGTATTGCGACGTTTGGGATTTTGCTGCTTCTGCTTCCTCTTTCTTTCCCTCTTTCATCAGAATTCCGATTTCCTTGGAGATCCTGTTCATTTCGGAAAGTTGCGAGTCCAGATCAAACTGTAATCTTTTTCTTTCGTCGTCAGCATTCACGGCTGCATCGACCAAATCTAATTCCTTGAAGTTTCTTTTCTTCAAGCCTTCCAAAACGCGCTCTTTGTTCTCGCGCAAAAAATTAACCTGTAACATAGTTTGGTTGTTGGTTGATAGTATTTAGTAATCAGAAAATCAATTTCAATTCTCTGACGATTGCAAATTTAAGGATTTTATTTCACGATTGTGACAATGTTTGGCTGTCCCTGAACTTTTGTGAATTTGAGTTCATCATTGTACCAAAGTTTTGATAATTGAAATAATGTAGGCGTCCAATTATATTCTATTCTAATGGTATCGTCATCCACAACAGTTTCTTCATCAACAGTTTTCGAAAGACGAATGATGACTTCGGACTCGAATGTTTTCTGTGATGGACTTACCGAATCTTTTAATAACCTTGTTGCGCCGGCCAGATATTCCATATAAATGACACCATTAGAATCTTTTAACAGACTGGAAGTTACACTAGTAAGAGCCGTTTCATTGAGCAGATCATATAAAGCTGCGGAAGAATAAGAACCATCAATATTTGTATTCAGTAAGTCTTGTCCTGCAGAATTTTTCATATAGAGATTCAGTACTTGATCTATAACCTGTATTTCCTCTTCATCTCCTCTACAAGAAAACAACAAAATAATTGCTGATAATATTATGGATAATCTTAGTTTCATCTTTGCAAAGATAAAAATACTTCAGGATAATTTTCTAAAGTAAGACAAGAATCCAAACATTAATAATAATCCTGTAAAGAATAAAGTGATAGATTGTGCAATTGCCATTCCTTCGGCTCCATATTTTGGAACAAAAACGAAAGATAAAATAAGTAAAACAACTAATGCTAAAGCAGAAACAATCGTATTATAGCCCATTTTTCCAACAGCAGAAAGTAGATTACCGTAAAGATTCCGAAATAACATATTAAGTAAAAACGCTCCTGTAAGAATGGTAAATGAGAATTCGATTCCTATATATTTTTCTCCAAAAAGTAATCTGATAATAAAATCATTCAATAGAAAAAAAACGAAAAACAAGACACAACAAAGCGGAATGAAAATCTTGTAATAATTTGAAATATAATATTTTAAATAATTTTTATTAGAATGGTTTTTTGCTAGACTCGGAAAATCACTCTGCATAAATGTTAACGCTATAAATGTGAGATTTGATGGAATCAGAATTGCTGTTTTGTAATCTGCGACAGCAGATTCGTTTAATAAAAACCCCGTAATTAGTATATCCACAGAAAACAATGCATCACTCAAAACTGCAGTCCCTGCTGTGAAAACTCCGTATTTCCAAAGTTCTTTTCGGGAACGTTTCAAAGTAATGTTATTTTTAAAATTAATATTCTTAAACCAAAATAAAGAAATAAAAGGCATGATTGCCATTGCTATCAAATATCCTGATAATCCCAATGAATAAGTCAGAACCAATGTCAGAACTAATCCAAAAATATTCACAACATTATTGAGCCTTGCAAAATCTCGATTCTTCCCATTGATTCTAAGTTGTGACTGAATATGATTGTAAAAAAAGTATCCCAGCAATCTAACGGAAAATCCTATAAACAGACATATTATTTTATCAAACCTGTCTAAGTAAAAGATTGACGACAACAAAAAAATTACACTGAGAATAACCTGATAAAAAAATCCTTGCTTCAACAGATAAGACGAGATCTCCATCTTTTCCTTCTCTGTATCTGCAATAGAACCATATCTGAGTAGAATCTGTTGGCTTCCAAAACCACTGAATGCTAAAAACACAGCAAAAAATGAAGCAACAATACTTACTAAACCAAAATCATTTTCGGGCAGAAGTCTGATAATTAATAATGAACTTAAAAAACCACAGATCTTGGCAACAAGCAATGAACCAAAGACAAAATGACCTTTGTTTTTAAAAAAATCCCTAAGAAAGTCGGATAAGTTTCCCACTAATTGAAAAATAATTTAAAAATAGCCAAAATATTGACAGCTTGACTTTTTCTAAAAAAATCGGGTTGATTATATAATTTGACAATATCATTTTTAAACTCAGGAATACCATCCAATCTCCAAATATTCTGTTCAAAATAGTTCTGATAGTAATCCTGAATCTCTTTTGAATTATTATAATAGACCTGATAAGGATACATGCTCGTTAATTCCGGTTTTTTCAAAATAACAGAAACGTAAGCCTTGTACAATCTTTTATTTATGTTTTCACCCCACTTTTTTTTCCAAAGAGAAGTTGGTCTTGTCAATGTTTTTTCCCAAAGATAATAGGAAGCCTCTTCGCAGTACTTATTCAGCCACATAAAATAGAAATCGTGCTTATACTTCCAACTTTCCGGGATCGATAATGCAAATTGGGTAAAATCTTTTGTCATGAATGGTGATATCTGATAATTCCCATTTTCTTTCATAACCTGACTTCCCAAAATAATCCTGTTATAGGTCCTGTTTTGTAATAAAAAAACTTCCTCACTTTCATGATTGTTTAAGATAAGATCAGTTTCATTTTTAATTTTATCCAAAAACATGTCATTTACAAGAATCAGGGAATAATCCGGTTTTTTTCTTTTGGGCTCAGAAACGAATCCGCCTAAAATTGTATCACCGCTCAAACCACCGTGAATAATTTTAAAATTATCTGATTGCAGCTTTTGGAAAGCATGATAAACATGAATTCCACCTGTGTAAATGGAACATCCTTCTGAAATTTCTGTCAACTTATCTATCTCTTTGAGAAAAGTCCCGTCGTCTAATGAAACAAAAGAATATTTTAATCCATAATCGGATGCTATTTTCCTTGAGATGCTTTCATCAAAATAACTGGACTGGGAAAAACAAAAAACCTCATCTGGTTTATATCCCAATTTTATTGCAGACAGAACCGACATTCTACTATCCAAACCTCCGCTTAGAAGTGAAAAATGTGGGCTGTTATATTCCAGATCCTTCTTATATTCTAATTCTATACCCTTATTAAAAAGGTCATTCAACTGATCCAACGCTTCTTTTTTATCTTTCTGATATTCTGAAAACATGGCAACATCAAAATATGCTATTGAATTTATATCCAGATTAAAAATATCTAAAACAACCGTATGCCCATCATTAATTTTTTTCACACCTTTTATTGGTGTATGATTCATAAGTACATTCCCAAAAGATATCAATTCATATAGAGCTAAAATATCAGGCTCGGGCAATAATTTTTCTTCCTTGAGAGTTTCAGCCAGCCGTACAAGACTTGTATCAAAGAAAACATTTTTTTTATCTTTAAAATAAAAAACACGTTGACTGGCTGTTGGATTGGTAAAAACAAAAATTTCATTCTCTTTTTTATCCCAAATATATCCTCTGAATTCTCCCTCCAATTCTTTGAATGAATCCAAATTCTTTTCTTTAAAAAGATTTGAAAAAAACGATGGGAAATCGGAATAACCGGAATTTTGCAGCAGTTGCTTTTTATTAAGAATAATCCCTTCAATTGCAATTTCTAAATCCTCATTTTCTAATATAAAAGAATCATAATCTGGCTTGAAAAAGACAGATTTTTTAACTTTGTTATCAGAGATATGAATATTAAAACCTTGCATCTAGTTTAATATTTGTTTATAAGCTTCGGTAAATTGCTTTGCAATACTATCTTTTGAAAAAGTTTGTTCTGCATAATTGGCTAGCTCTCCTCTATCCCAATTTTTACTTTCATCGATTATTTTTTTCATAGCATCTTCTAGCAAACCTTCGTTTGGACTGTCCAGAAGGATTCCGAAATCTGCAGGAAAAAACTCTGCAATTCCGCCGACATTGGTAGAAATAACCTTGATCCCGGAAGCAAACGATTCTGAAATAACACAAGGCTGATTCTCATCACTGCTCAAAAGAATAAAACAATCCGAAGCATTTAGTTTTTCTGAAACTTCTTTTGACGTAATGGTATCAAATATTTCAATTTTATCTTCTAAGTTTTCTTTTTTTACTAATGTTCTAAGTGGTTTTGTATCGCCATCACCACCTATTTTAAGTTTTAGATTGTA
>QFQW01000004.1 GCA_003248755.1 Chryseobacterium sp.
TTGCTGTTACAGTGTCCAGCCAGTTTTTGTAAACCAAAGTTCCGTCCGGATTGAACTGTTTCCACATCAAACCTTGTGTGAATCCCGAGATATACATTGGAACGGCATAGAAAATAATCCCGAAAGTTCCTAACAAGAAATGCCAGTTAGCTAATTTTACAGACCAAAGTTTGGTTCTCCACATGATTGGAACAAGATAATAGATCATACCAAATGCCATGAACCCATTCCAGCCAAGTGCACCAATGTGTACGTGACCAATTACCCAATCTGTATAATGTCCCACTTTGTTTAATGTCTTGGTAGCCAGAAGCGGACCTTCGAAAGTTGCCATACCATAACAGGTTACAGCTACTACGAAGAATTTCAGTACAGGATTTTCCCTCACCTTATCCCAAGCTCCTCTCAAGGTCAATAGACCGTTCAGCATACCTCCCCAAGACGGCGCAATCAGCATAATAGAGAAACCTGTCCCCAAAGCTTGTGCCCAAGCAGGCAAAGCAGTATATTGTAAGTGATGTGGTCCGGCCCATATATAAACGAATATCAATGACCAAAAGTGGATGATGGACAATTTGTAAGAGAAAACTGGTCTATCCGCAGCTTTCGGCACGAAATAATACATTATACCAAGCACGGGAGTCGTCAGGAAGAATGCAACTGCATTGTGACCATACCACCATTGTACCAAGGCATCTTTAACACCCGCATAAGCCGAATATGATTTCCATCCAGTAAAGGATAATGGAATTTCAAGGTTATTGAATATATGAAGCATTGCCACTGCAACCCAAGTTCCAATGTAGAACCAGATAGCAACGTATAAATGTCGAACCCTTCTTACGACGATGGTACCAAACATATTGATACCAAAAATAACCCATACGACAGTGATCATGATATCAATTGGCCATTCATGCTCGGCGTATTCTTTGGAAGTATTAATACCTAAAAGGAAAGTAATAACCACTGATAAAATCATAAGCTGCCAGCCCCAGAAGTGAATCCAGGATAAAGTGTCGCTCCACATTCTTGTTTTAAGGAGCCGCTGGAGAGAGTAGTAGATACCGGCAAAAATTGAATTACCAACAAAGGCAAAAATAACAGCACTAGTGTGGAGCATTCTGATTCTGCCAAATCCCAAGGCGCCTTGTGTACTTATAAGACCTTGTATGTTTCCGCTTCGCAAACTCTGGATAGTGGTATCATCCGTTCCGAATAAGAACTCTGGCAGCTCCGGATAGAATAGCATCAACGCAGCGGTGATTCCTAAGAGAAAGCCGATAAGCCCGAATATTACGGTAGCATAGAGAAAGGCTCGGACAATACTATTGTCGTAATAAAATTTTTGTGTTTCCATATTCACATTTTAAGGTAAGGGATCCAGTTATTCCAGAGCTTTGTCCGGCAAAAATGAATATCATCCTCTGGATTATAGGTTTTCACAAAGGTATTTTGTAGTTTTGTGTATGGCTAGTAGATTTACCTCTAAACTATACTAAAAACTACTAAAAAACGGGAGCTATGAAATTGTGCGGTGAAAATATCAGAAAAATAAGAAGAGAAAAGGATTTGACACAGGAGTATATGGCATTTGAGATGGGGATTTCCCAGAAGTCCTATTCGGATATTGAGAATTCTAAGGTCAGGATCAATCTTGAAATTTTGAAAAAAATATCTGCAATTCTGGACATTAAGCCCTCGGATGTTTGCAGCATTTCTGATCAATGTGGTAGAAATGATTATGAGCAGAAATACAATGACTTGCTTGAGTTTTTGAAAGAAAATAATATACCGGTACCGGGAGAACTTCAATAATCGATATCATTGTTGGCTGCTATGGCTGAATGGTTATTACTAATTTTGAATTGATGTACAATATATTCTGCTGCTTCGCACTTATATAATATAGAATGTTTTAAATTTCCTAAATTTATTATGCTCATTTTCGAAGAGAAAAATAAAAAAAGGAACTCAAATCTGAGTTCCTTCTTTATTATTCTTCGTCTTCCTCGTCGTCGTATTTTGCAAGTTCTTCATCACACCATTTGAAGGCTTCCTCCACAACTTTTGTAGCCTCGTTTGCTACAGTTTCTTCATCATCTCCTTCCAAGTCGTCCAACCATTCTACATCCTCTTCTTCTACGTTAAGGATGAAACGCGGATACTCTGTGTGTATTACAAAAAGATCTTCTGGAAAATCAGAATTGTCGGCTAATAAAAACTTAGGTAATTTCATAATATAAAATTTTAATATAAATCAGAGTATTTGTGAACATCACTCTATTTTTCAAAGATAGAAAAAATCCCCAAAAGAATTATTGATAATTATTTTTTTTGATACTGATTTTGCTTTCAACCTTGTATCTCGTGAGAACATTTTTTTGTAGAGTGTCTTTTGCCTTGAAAGTAAGATATATCCTAGGATTAACAGTACTTATTAGTTCTGCAATTTGTATTTCATCTAGCTTTACTTCGTCTTTAATGTAATATTTTATTGCTTTATCTTTTATATTTTCTTTCTCAAGATAAGTTGTAATAATTTGTCTGTTTTCTAGATAGTTTCCTTTTGATAACCAAGTGAAAATAAATCCAGCTGCCAGACTCAAAAAAGCTATAGAATAAGTCAAGTCTCCAAAAATTTGAAATAATTTTCTGAAAAATACTAACCAGATCCCAAGTACAAAAGGAGCTAGTAATCTATAATCAATAGGATTAACGGAATAAACGTATTGAACAAAATAAGATAAAACAATTGTAACCAATGAAACAATAATAATAAACCTTTGTGTTTCCGATAACTTGGTTTTGATGAAAAGAAACAACATTATTACCACCGTTAAAACTCCAATACCATAGATACCATAATTAATAATTCCGCCATTGGGATCAGCAATATGAATGAAAGGGTTAAAAGTTGTTGCCAGTCCTTGAAACAATTCAACTAATAATTCAGGTGTTGATTTCAAACCGATTTCGAGATAGGTATTAAAGTAATTTTCATTAAAATAGTCGATGAAAAATATTTTATAAAGTCCATAAAAACCAATCCCGAATATTCCGGAAATAACAAAAGATTTCCAATAATGTTTACCAATTTTCATCAATCCAAAAACAATACTGCCCGCACAGAAAAATAAAGCACTGTATCGTATGTTAAGGAGCAGAATGAATAATATTGTAAGAAAAAAAATGCCTTTTGCTTGGCTGATTTTATTTTTGATGACAAGATGAGCTGTGTAATATAAAAAAACAATGAAAGGCAATGTTAAAGCCTCGCTCATTGTGAAAGAAAAAATACTTACATAGCTGAACAATGCGGATGTGACCAATAATTCCTGAAAATAGAATCTCTTTTTATAGGCAAAAATCAGAATAATTGTATATACCAAGACTCCAATTAATTTGCTGCTCCAGAATTCGTCCAAACCAAAGAACGTAAAAAACTTTATAAACAGAGGATAGCCAAGCGGAGAGGTTGTGGTATCAATGATTGGGAAAACCTCAGATTGTCTCATGTATCTAATAGAATCGGGACTTACACGCCCTTTTTCATTAGATAAAAACCTAAATATAATCATTGCATAAGTAATTGCAACGAGAAAAAACTGAAGGATTTTCTGGTATTTTGAATTGAGCTTTATAGAAATCATAGTTTTTTATATAAAAATGTCAGAATCTGATCTGATTCTGACAAAGTTATAAATCGTAAATCGTAATTACTAATTTGTATTTCGGAAATAAATTATTTCAAGAACATTTTCGAAACTTTCTCAGCTTTTTTACTTTCCGAATAATCGTAGAAACCTTCACCCGATTTCACACCCTTTTTTCCGGCCATTACCATATTTACCAATAATGGATTAGGTGCATATTTTGGATTTTTGAAACCGTCGTACATTACATTTAGAATGGCGAGGCAGACATCTAGACCTATAAAATCTGCCAGTTGCAAAGGTCCCATTGGGTGAGCCATTCCGAGTTTCATCACGGTGTCAATTTCTTCAACACCTGCAACGCCATTGTAAAGTGTTTCGATTGCTTCATTAATCATTGGCATCAGGATTCTGTTGGCTACAAAACCAGGGTAATCATTCACTTCTACAGGAACTTTTCCTAAGTTTTTTGACATTTCGAAAATAGAATCAAATGTTTCTTTTGAAGTTGAATAACCTTTGATGATTTCTACCAGTTTCATAATCGGAACCGGATTCATAAAGTGCATCCCGATTACTTTTTCCGGACGTTTTGTAGCTGCCGCAATTTGTGTAATAGAAATGGATGATGTATTGGTTGCGAGAATACAGTTTTCAGGAGCTAGCGAATCAATCTGAGCAAATATTTTCAGCTTTAATTCCAGATTTTCTGTCGCAGCTTCTACAATAAGATCGGCGGATAGGGCAGCATCTTTTAAGTCTGTAAAGGTTGTAATGTTTCCAAGTGTTTTTGCTTTTTCTTCCTCAGTCAGATTTCCTTTAGCAATGATTCTGTCTAGATTGGTTGTGATGGTTTTCAAAGCTTTATCCAGATTTTCTTGTTTTACATCTACAAGACTAACTGTGAAACCACTTTGAGCAAAGGTATGAGCAATACCGTTTCCCATAGTTCCGGCTCCTATTACGACAATGTTTTTCATTTATTAATTCAAGGTTTAAAATTTAAAATTTTGAGTTAGTTGTTTTTATTTTTGAAAACCCTTTCAAAAATACCAAAAGTACAACCGGAACAAGTTTGTATGATTGCATTTCTGCTTTTGATATGAGTAAAAATCTTTTGTTCATCAGCTTCTAAATCGATTAATTCTTTGCCCAAAAGATACTGAATTTGATCATAACCCCACATTTGTTTTTCAGGATTAAATGACTTCATCCAATTCACGTAACTTTCGACATTATTTAGTTTTTCCAATTCTAAGTCAAACATTTTTTCATTTTTACTTCCAGAATAACCACAATAATCTCCGTAAACATTTTTTGTTATAATATCATCAATAAAATTTTTTTGAGAATAATTGGTTTTATAAAAATGGTTATGTTTTACAATGTAATTATTAATTACGGAATCAAATTTGCTGGAAATTTGTTTTTCCTCATCTTTATATTGACTATAGTCGATGATTTTTCCAATTTCTTTTTCTCCTAAATAAAAAATATGTAATTCCACTCCTCTTCCTTTAAGAATGTGATTAGATGAGTACATAAATCTTAATTCGTAAACACTTTCTGTCAACCCAAAATCAAGTAATCTTGTAACATAATGATAATATTCCTGAATATCAATGATTTTCTTAAATTTCTCATTTTTAATATTCTGAATTTTGATTGAATCTGAACTGAAAATAAAGTTCTCAAATTCTTTTTTAGCAACTTCATAATTATCTTTTTGACAATATAAATTACCAAAGGAAACTAATATTAATAAAAGAAAAATCTTTTTAAACATTTAGTTATTTCTGTATCAACCTCACAATCTCCAGAGCCACCTTCAAAGCTTCTGTTCCATCTTCCAAAGAAACTTGAACCGGAACATCATATTCTATAGCATTGGCGAAGCTTTCCAATTCGTCAAGAATCGCATTATTAGGTTGGATATTCGGATATTCGAAAAGGATTTGGTTTTTCTCACCTTCCGCATTTTCGATGATCATATCAAAATCAGAAGGATTTTCCGGCGCAGGTTTCATTCTGATAACTTCTGCTTTTTTATCAAGAAAATCTACCGAAACATAAGCGTCTTGCTGAAAAAATCTAGATTTTCTCATCGCTTTCATGGATATTCTGGAAGTAGTCAAGTTTGCAACGCAACCATTTTCGAACTCGATCCTTGCGTTGCATATATCTGGTGTTTTACTTACAACGGAAACACCGCTTGCGTGGATTTGCTTCACTTTTGATTTAACCAAACTCAACAAAATATCCAAATCATGAATCATCAGATCCAAAACCACAGAAACATCTGTTCCCCGAGGATTGAATTCTGCCAATCTATGAATCTCTATGAACATTGGATTTTTAATGTAATCTTTAGCCCCAATAAAAGCCGGATTATACCTCTCAACGTGGCCAACTTGAGCTTTGATCCCAAATTCTCTGCATTTAAAAAGAATTTCCTCAGCTTGTTCCAGGGTTTGAGTCACAGGTTTTTCGATGAAAAAATGGATTCCTTTCCCAATCGCTTTCATTGCATAATCGTAGTGATAAAGAGTTGGTGTTACAATATCCAGCATTTCGATTTCTTCTAATAATTCTTCGAAACTTTCAAAATATTTGTACCCGAATTCGGCGGCTAGTTTTTTACCATTTTCTACATCTTTATCGTGAAAACCCACGAGTTCGTATTTCTCAGATTGATTCAGTAATCTCAAATGGATTTTTCCCAAATGTCCCGCTCCTACAAGTCCTGCTTTTATCATAGCTTAATTTTCTTAAAGTCGTAAATTTAAGAATTATAGCAACTCGACATAAAAAAAGACTGAGAATTTTTTATGATTCTGAGTCTTATCATTTTAGATATTGGATTTTATTTGACAAAAGTATTTATGATTAAATTTTGGAATAGATTTAACATCAATAAAATACTCTGATAAGACAAAAAATAAGAATAATTGAATAAGCCATTAAATTTTTTTTGGGACATAATTCATATTATTTTCAAAATTCTCACTTTAATAAGAATATGATTGCTTTTTTGCTAAATATAATTTTTTATTACTGCTTTTAAATTTTAATTAATTGATTTTTAGTTTGTTATATTTTTCATGATGTTTTTTTTATTAATTTTGTAATCAAACAACAGAATGAAAATTGTTGTTGAAAAACACACAAAAGATGAAAAAAAATTATTTTCCCATTGCATTAATTGCATTTGGACTGTCTTATGCACAGGTAGGCATCAATACGGATAATCCCAAAACTACATTAGATGTCAATGCTAAAAGGGATATATCTGGAAGTATTACAGATAATTCTCAGTATATTGGTATGCAAGCCCCAAGAATCACCAGAGCAGAGCTTACCAATAATACAGCCGCTTATGGAACAGACCAGACCGCTGCGTTAGTATATGTAACGGATGTTTCTGGTGGAGATACCAATATTCCCAGAACATACGTTGACTCTATTGGGTATTATTACTTTGATGGTGTGCTTTGGCAGAAATTTGTTGGCGGAATTTCCGTTCCAAGTGGAACAGAACCTTGGAGGGTGCGTGCTACAACAACTGAAGCAACACTTAATACTCAAAATATTTACCAAAAAGGTAATGTTGCTGTAGGAACCAACCAAGGCGTTGGTACTTTTCATATAGACGCAGCAAAAGATAATTCCAATACTGGTGTTCCAACTTCTGTTCAGGTTCTGGACGATTTTATTGTTACGCCTAAAGGAAGAATAGGAGTCGGTTATTCTCCTTCGGATACTGTTGTAGGAAGTTATCAATTTGATGATAAGATGACTTTTCAAGCCAATGATGATCTTGATGTTAACTATAGCTTGGCAACAACTAATAATGCTCAGGCAATTGTACATCGTAATATTATTTCATCCGGAGCTATCGGGGCAAGAACGGCAAGACCAAACGGAACATCAATTACAGCATTCGAAGGTCATACAACAACTTCAAGTAATAATCTGGGATTAATGTCTCTGGTGACACAACAACGTGCGGGAATTGTTCTCAGAACAGGAAAATATACATCAACCGGAGGAGAAATATGGCTGGGTACATCCGGCGCAAATAGTGATGGGACAGCTTCTAATATAGCAGCTAATGTTTACCGTGCCATTATGGATGAAAGAGGGAACTGGTCATTTGGTGCAGATCCTAATGCTGATGTTTTTTATAGAAATCCTACCCAAAGATTGGATTTAATATTAGGAGGTGTTCGTATTGATGCGCTAGGATATGGAACATTAGCATCTTGGCAAACCCAGCAATCGGCTCAGCGTCCTAATTACATCAGTACCGATCCTAATGATAAGATAGTTGTAGTAGATGCTTATGGAGTTTTAAAAACTATCGATCGGTCTGTTCTATCTAAAAATTCTTTAGAAAAAAATACTCAATCGCAGTTACATGTAATAAAGAGTGCTAAAGATATTACACCCGCAATTATCCAAGGTTGTCCGGTTTATGAAAAAGAGGAGATTGCTCAAAGCGATAAAAGTCTACCGGAAGGAGGTTTGTATAGAATCAAAGGCAGTGGAGTACTGATGATAAAGTATTGATTTTTGTAATTAGAAAGTTAGAGCAAAATAAAAAAGACTCAGAATCATAAAAAATTCTGAGTCTTGTCATTTATACTATTTGTTTGGGCAGCTTAATCCGTATTCTGCTCCCAATCTTTTTAAATATTCTTCCCAACTAGCAATTTTTATAAACATAAAAATTTATAAATCAATTACTTTCCCGTTTTCAGAACTTTCCTTAGCTGCCTCAATCACTTTCATCGTATGGAAGCCCTGTTTTGCAGTAACAGGAACTTTTTGGTCATTCACGATTGCATTGTAAAGGTCATCATAAAAATCTAGATAATTCCCTTGAAAAGTTGGAAAATTCACAACTCGGTCATTGTAAACCAAAAGCCCTGTTTTATCTTCAGGTTCAGTCCCCCAATTTTCACGGTTCGGAACTTTTCCGAGCTTCAATTCATCTTCTTGGATGTCCGCTCTGTGTTTCAAAAAACTTCCTTTTTTGCCGTGGAAAACATAAGAAGGTGTCATTTCTTTTACAAAAAAACTTGCTTTCAGTCTTACGCGTTTATCAGGATAATAAAGAAGGATATCAAAATAATCATCAATCTGAGTATTTTCTCTCGTTCTTCTGATATCCGCAAAAACCTTTTCCGGATTCCCAAATAGTGTCAAAGCTTGGTCAATCACGTGTGAACCTAAATCCATCAGTATGCTTGCACCAGGATTTCCATTTTCTTTCCAGGCTTTTGGGCTCAGTTCAGGATTATATCTTTCGAATCGGATTTCTGCTTCCACAATCTCTCCAAGATAGTCTTCTTCCAATACTTTTTTAACGGTTCGGAAATCACTGTCATATCTTCGGTTCTGATAAACGCAGAGCTTTAGATTTTTTTCTTTAGCAAGCTGATGTAATTCTTCTGCTTCCTGAGAAGTCGTTGTGAAAGCTTTTTCTACCAAAGCATGTTTCCCAGCTTCCAAAACTTTTTTAGTGAATTCGAAATGAGTATCAATTGGCGTATTCACCACAACTAATTCTGCATCACTTTCCAGAACTTCTTCCAAGGAATTAAAACTTTTAACTTCAGGATAATCTGTTTGTATATTTTTTTTGCTTCGTTCGTAGGCTCCGATTAATTCAAATCCGTCGTTAACTTCAAGAAATGGTGCGTGGAACAATTTCCCCGAACCGCCATAAGCCAACAAAGTAGTCTTTATCTGTCTCATAAATTTAGAATAATTTTGATGATGCAATTTAACTAAATAAAAATTCAAGCCACAAAGCCTGCAACTTGAATCTTAATTTGTCATTTATTGTTGAGAGTTAGTCTATTAAAGGCTTCGAGAGCCTCAGTCTGACATCGCTGAAAATAAACTATTAGTATCAGATTTGTCAGTATGGTGTAATCGAAGACCTTCAAACTCTTCAACTCTCAAACACTTCAAACCAATTTATCCCATAATATGAAAACCGCCATCCACGTGACGGATTTCTCCGGTAATTCTGGTTTCTTTTCGGAAAAGATGAACAATTTCGTGAGCCAAGTCTTCCGGCAAAGCATTTCCAAGCGGACTGATTCTATTCGCTCTTTCAACGTCTTCAACCTTCAAAGTTGCATTTCCGGCTTTACTTCCCATATAAGGAGAGAATCTGATTGCATTGGCGCGGATTCCATATTTTTTGCCTAATTCGTAAGCCATTTCTATTGTCAGTCTTTCGAGTGCTGCTTTGGCAATGCTCATATTGATGTAAGGGAAAAACGAAACTTTTTCAGCAGCAATATAACTTAATGAAACTATCGAAGCGCCATTTTGCAAAACACCGTTCGCAAGCAAAGCATGACAAAGTGTAACCAGAGAAAATGCAGATACATTCATCGTATCATTGAATTCCTCAGCTGTTACTTCCAGCATTGGTTTTACAGATTTGTTTCTAATCGTTTTGTCCATTGCGATAGCGTGAAGGAAACCATTCAGTTCAATGTTTTTTGTTTTTAAATTATCAGCGAAATGGCTTAAACTTTCAGGTAGCGTTACATCCAGTGGAGCTGTGTAAACATCGTTACCCAAAACTTTTTTGCAGGCATTTTCGAAGTCTTCATAATTTTTGCTGAGGAATGATTCTGCTTTTTCGGAAAGATTCTTGTGAAAAGGCGTGACGCCCAAACCTGTGCAGACAACTTTTCCGTTGTTGGCAAGGATTTTTTCTGCGGTTTTCATCGCTAATGAATTCTCATCTGCAATTCCGGTAATTAGAAAAGTTTGATTATCTAACATATTGTTAATTAACAATTAATAATTAAAAATTAATGAATTCACTACGCTTTATAAAGTGCAGTTCCCCAAGTCCAGCCGGAACCAACCGCTGCAAAAAGCAATAGATTTCCAGCTTGTACACGTCCGCTTTTGAAGGTTTCATCAAGCACAATTGGGATGGTTCCACCGGACGTATTGGCATATTTATCCATATTCGTCATTACTTTTTCGAATGGAATATTGGTTTTTCTTGCCGTTTCCTGAAGAATTCTGATGCTTGGCTGATGAGGAATTACCCAATCCACATTATCGGAAGTCAGTTGGTTAGCGTCTAATATCTCATTAATCGTTTCGGGTAAAACTCTGGTAGCAGTTTCAAAAACTTCTTTCCCGTTCATTTGGAAATAATGAAGTCCCTGCTTCAAAGTTTCTTCCGAAGCCGGCATTTCTGAACCACCTGCCGGAATATTGAAATGGTATTTTCCGGTTCCATCTGCGTGAAGTTTAAAATCAAAAAATCCTTTATCTTCTGTAGTTGCAGATAATAAAATCGCACCGGCACCGTCTCCAAAGAAAACAGAATCTTTTCTTTCCCAATCCGTAATGGTCGAAAAAGTATCAGCCCCAATCACCAATACATTTTTATACATTCCGGTTTCTATGAACTGGCAGCCAATGGCAATTCCGTAAAGGCCTCCGGAACAAACTGCAGAAATATCAAAAGCGACAGCTTGAGGCGCTTCCATTTTTTCCTGAACAAAACACGCTGTTGACGGCGCTTGTCTGTCAGGCGTAGAAGTAGCAACAATAATCAGGTCGATATCTTTTGGAGTGATATTTGTATTTTCCAAAGCTTTCAATCCTGCTTTGTAAGCTAAATCGCTGGTCACTTCACCTTCGGCAATCCGGCGTTCTCTGATTCCCAGATTCTTAAAAATCCACTCGTCGGAAGAACCTACTTTTTCGAAAAAATCATTTTTTAAAATCTTTGGCGGAACATACGAACCGGTTCCTTTAATGTAAGCTCTTAATTTCTGCATAACATCCATTCTTTCATTCAATTAATTGAAATAATATTTATATTTTTAATAAGAAAGCAGTCAAAGCTATCAACTTTAATCTGATTAACGATTAATTATTTGATATATTTTCAAAATAATGATTCTTGTTTGGATTTTAAAATTTTACTTCGGAAATTGCAGTCTGTATTTGAAAAACTACTAATTAAAATAATGAGAGATACTTACGTTCACAAAGGCAAAAGGAAACAATTGGTCGATTATCTTCATCAGAAAATCGGAATTACTGATTCTTTTGTTCTTGATGCTATGAACGCAGTTCCGAGACATCTTTTCATAGAAAGTGTTTTCGAAGATTATGCTTACGAGGACCGTGCTTTTCCCATCGCTTCTAAACAGACGATTTCTCATCCATCAACTGTTGCGGAGCAAACCGAATTGCTGGAAGTGAATGAAGGCGAAAAAGTTTTGGAAATCGGTACAGGCTGTGGTTATCAGACGGCAGTCCTTATCCAGATGAAAGCTTTGGTTTACACCATTGAACGTCAAAAAGAATTGTATAATTTCTCTACTAAAATATTGAGAGAACTGAATTTAAGACCAAAATTTCAGAGTTTTGGAGATGGATTCGCAGGTTTGCCAACGTTTGCACCTTTTGATAAAGTATTAGTGACTTGTGGCGCAGAAGTTCTCCCAACCGAATTATTGAAACAACTGAAAGTTGGTGGTAAAATGGTAATTCCATTAGGGAAAACTGATGAGCAGATTCTTTATAGATTTACTAAAATTTCTGATACCCAGTTTGAGAAAGAAGAATTTGGGGTTTATAAATTCGTTCCGATGCTCCAAAATAAATCACACTAAAATCAATTATCAATAATAATTCATCACTTATGAATTCTCGACAAGAAAAAATGGAGGCTTTTGGAAGGCTTCTCGATATAATGGATGACCTGCGGGAAAAATGCCCTTGGGACCAAAAGCAGACTTTTGAAACGTTGCGTCATCTGACTCTGGAAGAAACTTATGAATTGTCCGATGCGCTTCTGAATGAGGATTTATTGGAAATTAAAAAGGAATTGGGCGATGTTTTGCTCCATTTGGTTTTTTATGCGAAAATCGGTTCAGAAAAACAGAGTTTTGATATTGCTGATGTGATTAATTCTCTCAATGAGAAACTGATTTTCCGTCATCCGCATATCTATGGCGATACTGTTGCGGAAGATGAAGAAGCGGTGAAACAAAACTGGGAAAAACTGAAACTGAAGGAAGGAAACAAATCCATTCTTTCAGGTGTTCCGAAAGGTTTACCTCCGATTATCAAAGCTTATAGAATTCAGGATAAGGTTAAAGGAATCGGTTTTGAATTTGATTCTGCCGATGATGCTTGGGCGAAGGTGAGAGAGGAGTTGCAGGAATTTCATCAGGAAACCGAAAAAGATAAAAAAGAAGCAGAATTAGGTGATGTTTTCTTTTCTCTGATTAATTACGCCAGAATCTCCGGACTGAATGCCGATACGGCTTTGGAAAAAACCAATTCGAAATTCATTTCAAGATTTCAAAAAATGGAAGAGTTAGCTTTGTCTAAAAACCTTAGTCTTGCCGACCTTAATCTTGTAGAAATGGACAAACTTTGGGAAGAAGCCAAGGTTTTTGAAAAATAAATCTTATCTGTTGAATTTTATAATCTCACTAATTAGGCAAATTGAGCAGATTTTTTTCTATGTTAATTCTGCGAAATCAGCTTAATCTGCGAGAATTTTTTTTCTAATTGATTATTCCGCGTCAATCAAAACCGCTAATTGAATGCAGTTTTCGTTTGAACGATTGCTCCAGGCGTGATTGGTTCCGGTTTGGATGACAATATCGCCGGCTTGTAAAAGCGCTTCGTCTGTATCGGTAATCAGGTGAATCTCACCGGACAAAATAATGATGTAGTCCAGACTTTTGGTTTGATGCATCAGCGGATGAGGTTGTCCTGCAGGTGCTTTGATTCCTAATTGTTCATCGGGCGGAATCTGAACATAGCGGAAATAAGTTCCGTTTTTGATAACACTTGGGATTGCAGAGTTTTCTATTGGTTTTTCCTGTTCAAAACTGGCCGGTGTGTTGCTGGTTTGCCAGACATCAGAAATAATTAATCCTTTAAAATGTTCTGAAACATTAGTTACAATTTCATCATTTGCGATATAAGATTTTCCGTTTTTGGTTCCTGTTATGATTCGTCTTGGGATTGCTTTTATTTTGCTCATTTATTTTGGTTTTGCATTATTAATTTTTTGCCTTGCGTTTTGTTGTCTTTCAATAATTGTTGCGCTTCTTCAGCAGTTTTGGCACAAAGTCCGCCAACGATTTTTATAGGCAAAGGCTGAATGATTCCTTCTTCGATGTATAGTTTTATTTGATTAAGAGAATTTTTGAAATAATTATAATTTTTCTCTTTTGCATAAATGAAATTTGAAATGTTAAGAATCATTGCACCAATTCCGAAGAGTAAATCATTGGCTTTTGGAGTAATGAAATGAGTAATGTTGATATAGATTCCGTTGGCTTTTAGAATTTCGGCAGAGATTTCTGATAATTGCATTCCAACAGCATCGATAATCATATCGAATTTTTGATTTTGATTAATTTTTAAGATTTCTTTAGCCAGATTTTCCTGCTTGTAATTGACGATTTGATTTTCATTAATTCCGATATCAATCAACTGCTGAATACTCTCTTTGTTTCCAGCAGTGACAACTATTTTTTTATTGAATTTGCCTAAAAGAATTCTCAGAACGAAATTCCCGACTCCGCCAGAAGCACCCGTAATCAGAATATTTTCAATATTTTCCCAATCAACTCGGTTGAAAATCTGAAAAGCAGTGATTCCGATTGATGGTAAACCGGCACTTTCTTCAAAAGTTATCGGGTTTGGTTTTTTAGCAACGATTGCTTCGGGAAGGATGATTTCTTCAGCATAAGTGCCGTTGCTTCCCATACTTCCGCAGGCGAAAAATACTTCATCTCCGATTTTGAATTCAGTTACATTTTCTCCGGTTTCGATAATGATTCCAGACCCTTCTCTTCCTAAGATTGGCGAAGAAAGATATTTTCTCTCGTGTTCGTTTTCACGCATCTGATAATCGATTGGATTAAAACCGGAAGCAATGATTTTGACTCGGACTTCGTCATTATTTATAGGTCTTAATGTAACGATTTCATCTTTCAGTTCATTATTTTCATTAAGGATAATGGTCTTCATCTATAATTGTTTTGTACAAATTTATTGGTAAAATGCTTTAAATTTGTTACTAGTTAACAATAGGTAACTGCTTACCTTAATGAAACCGGAATGAAATCGCTGTTAACAAAAATTGAAATTATTTACTAACGGACTGGCGATTGCATATGACAATTAAAAATAATAAAATTTACATATGAAAATAATTGAAAATAATATAGAACGGGAAACAACGTGTGGCGAGGAGCTTAGGGCAATGCGAGATTGCCTGGAAATCCTTGGAGGAAAGTGGAAACTGATGATTTTAAGATATCTGAATAACCGCCAACATCAGGATATTCATTTCAAAAAACTGGAACGGGAAATTGACGGAATCTCTGCAAAAATGCTCAGCAAACAACTGAAAGAGCTGGAAACCAATCTCCTTATCACAAGAACGGTCACAGACGAAAATCAGATAATGGTTTTTTATGCCATTACAGAATATGGAAAAAGTGTAACGCCACTTACCGAAAATCTTGTAGAATGGGGACTCAGACACAGAAAAAAAATCATCGAAGGTTAATTGATTTTAGGGATTAAAAATAAATTTCATCATTATATTTAATTTGTATATTTGATTCAATTAAAATTTAAAACACATCAAACTATGAAAGGTAAAGGTTGTATTGTATTAATCGTCATCGTTGCGTTAATTGCTATTGTCGGGTTTTGGGCAGTTGGCGTTAGAAACGGGTTTGTAGGTCAGGAGCAAAACGTGAACTCAAAATGGTCAAATGTAGAAACAGTCTATCAAAAAAGGGCGAACCTGATTCCTAATTTGGAAAGAACGGTAAAATCTTACGCTAAATTCGAATCTGAAACTTTGACAAAAGTGGTCGAGGCAAGGTCAAAAGCAACATCAGTTAACATCGACCCAACCAATATGACCGAAGCTGACATAGCAAAATTCCAAGCGGCACAAGGAGAATTAAGTGGTTCTTTAAGCAGATTATTGGCGGTTGTGGAAAGTTATCCAAACCTGAAAGCTGACCAGCAATATATCAATTTCCAAAGAGAATATACAGCAATTGAGAACAGTATCCGTTCAGAAACAGTCTATTACAACGATGCAGCGAAGGAATATAATACGAATATCAAAAAGTTCCCAAATAATGTGATTGCTAATTTCTCCAATTTCAAAGAAAAACCATATTTCAAAGCTGAAGCTGGCGCAGAAAAAGCACCTACAGTATTTTCAGAATAATGAATCATTTTCTTACAGATACAGAGATGGCTTCACTTGTGGAAGCCATCAAAATAGCTGAAGACCAATCTTCGGGTGAGATTCGTGTGCATATCGATTCTACATCGGAAGATGATTTTGCCCAAAAAGCGTTTGTTATTTTTAATTCGTTGGAGATGCACCTGACTAAAGAAAGAAATGGTGTCTTGTTTTATGTGAATTTTGAACAACATTATCTCACGATTATCGGGGATGAAGGTATTCATAAAAAAGTGAAACAACAATTCTGGGATAATCTTCACGATGAGATGACGTCTGAATTTGCCAAAGAAAATTACTACAAAGGTCTGAAAGATGCGATTCTGAAAACCGGACTCGAACTGAAAAAATATTTCCCAATCTCTGGGGAAAATATCAATGAATTACCCAATGATATCAGCTTCTCTTAAACGATATATTTTCGCATTATTCCTGATTTTTGGATGGTTTTCCAAAGCTCAGCTGGTGCCGGAAAAACCAGCGGTTCTTTATCCTGTTTACGATAAGGCCGGATTGTTGTCGGAATCTGAAAAAGATGCTCTGAATCAAAAACTCATCAAGTTCTCCGATTCTACTTCTACGGAAATCGAGGTTATTATTCTTCCGACAACTGGTGGCGAAGATGTGAATTATCTCGCAACAATGTACGGCGAAAAATGGGGAATCGGACAAAAAGGTGTTGATAATGGTGTGGTTTTTCTAATCGCTACGGAAGACCATACAATGTCTATCCAGCAAGGTCGTGCAGTTGAGCAATATTTAACGGCTTCGGTTGCAGGGCAGATTCTGGATTATCTCGTAACACCGGCGTTCAAAAAAGGAGAGTTCTATAATGGGATTGACCGTGGAACTTCCGCTATTATGGAAGCCGTTCAGGGAAAATTCAAACCGATTGTCAAGAAACATAAGAACGAAGGTGGAATTAGTATTGGTGCTATTATTTTGATTGTAATTGTCATTATTATTTTGATAAGTATAATCAATGGAAATAATGGTGGAGGAAACAATGACGATGATGATTATACACTCTCAAGAAAAGGTAACAGAAGATACCGAGGTGGATTCTTTCCATTTCCATTCCCGGGCAGTTTCGGTGGCGGTGGATTTGGTGGCGGAAGTAGTGGAGGCGGAGGCTTCGGCGGTTTCGGCGGAGGCGGAAGCTTTGGAGGCGGTGGTGCTTCTGGTGGATGGTAAAATTGAGAAATGAAATATTATAAAACCCAGATGTTTGTCTGGGTTTTATTTTTTATAAATTATAACTCAAGTGCTTCAAAAAAATCCCATCAACAAAAATTATTTTCAATTTCGTAACAGTTCAAATCTTGACATAAACACAAAAAATCACTATATTTACGAAAATCGATATTTCTTTGAAAAAAACATTGGTTCTATTTGCACATCCCTATTTCGAACATTCTACCACAAATGTTAGATTGCTGGAATGTTATGATGATATGGACAATGTTACATTTCGAGATTTGTATGAGGATTACCCTGATTTTCACATCCAGCCTTTTCGGGAAAGAAAGAGAATAGTAGAATATGAAAGGATTATTTTCCATTTTCCAATCATTTGGTTTGGGTTGCCTCCGTTGCTGAAACTTTGGATCGATGAGGTTTTTGATATGCGTTGGATTTCTGAGAATGAGATCAATATTCTTTCCGGGAAAGATGCCTTGATTATTACAAGCGTTGGGGGAAGAGAAAATAATTATACAAAAGAAGGAAAATATGAAACGGAAGTTGAACAACTGCTTTCCGGACTCAAAGTTTCCTTACATGTCAACAACATCAATCTCAAAAAAATACATGTCATATATAACGCTGATAATTTGAATGACACAGAACTGGATTTGCTATGTGAAGAATTATCCGAAATACTAAAAATAGAATAGATGCAAGGTTCCATTGCGATGACAATCCTTATTTTTCTTGGAGCGGCCATTATTATGGTTCCGTTAGGAAAAAAACTGGGTTTGAGTTCGGTTATCGGATATCTTTTGGGAGGGATTTTGATTGGTCCGTTTTGTCTTCAATTGACGGGAAGAGATGCAGAAGATATTATGCACGCTTCGGAGTTGGGCGTGATCATGCTGTTGTTTTTGGTCGGTCTCGAACTGGAACCTCAAAAACTTTGGCAAATCCGAAAACGGATTCTCGGATTAGGTGTCAGTCAGATGTTATTAAGTATTGTTGGCATCTTCATTGTGTTTTATATTGCTGGATTTGGACTGAAAAAATCATTCATTATTTCACTTTGTTTTGCAATGTCATCCACTGCGATTGTTTTACAGACTTTGAAAGAAAAGAATCTTTTCAGGACAGTTAGCGGAGAATCATCATTTTCAATTTTGCTGTTTCAGGATATTGCTGTGATTCCGATTTTGGCATTATTACCTTTCTTATCCAAGTCTCAAAAAGCTTTGTCACAAGCCGATCACGAGAAAATACTGTTGCAATATCTGCCGGAATGGTTACAGCCATTTACAGTTATTTTAGGCGTTTTCGCTTTGATTCTTTTAGGTAGATATATTTTCATTCCGTTCCTTAGATTTGTATCAAAATCCGGTTTAAATGAATTGTTGACAGCCGCTTCTTTATTTTTAGTTATCGGCGTGTCAGAATTGATGATCTCTGTTGGATTAAGTCCTGCTTTAGGCGCTTTCATCGCAGGGGTAATGCTTGCAAACAGTGAATTCCGTCACGAACTGGAAAGCGACATCGACCCGTTCAAAGGATTATTGTTGGCCGTGTTTTTCGTAAGCGTCGGTGCAACCATTAACTTTAATATTATTGTTTCGAAGCCTTTCTTTATCTTTTCTGCAGCATTTATTGTTTTAGCTATCAAAGCCGTCGTTCTGTTTGGAATCGGGAAATATTATAAGATGAACAATGAACAGAGTTTTTTTCTCGCTTTTGCTTTGTCACAAGTTGGAGAATTTGCTTTTGTCTTGGTTAATTTCGCTGCGAGTTTATATTTGATCGATTATCAGGCAAATTCAGAATTAATGGCGATTGTGGCGATAACAATGTGTATTTCACCGTTACTTTTGATTTTCAAAGAAAAAGTTCTGGACAAATATTTTATACAACAAAAAAATGAAGAAAATGTTGAGTTGGGAATTATTAAACAACGTAAAATCATAATTGTAGGCTTCGGTTTTTTTGGAAGTACGGTTGGGCGTCTTTTGAAAGCCAACGGAATCCGTTCAACAGTTTTGGATAACGATCCGGACAGGGTCGCTCTTTTGAGGTCGAATGGTTTTAACGTATATTACGGTGATGCGACAAAACCAGCATTGTTACGAGCTGCCGGAATAGAGGAGGCAGAACTTCTTGTACTTTGTCTCGATGACCCGGAGAAAAATAAATTTCTGGTGGATTACGCCAAGGAAAATTACCCCGAACTTAAGATATTTGTAAGGGCCAAAAACCGTTTGGATGCCTACGATTTCCTCAATAAGAATGTCAGTCATATCTATCGTGAAACACTGGGGACTGCTGTGGATATGGCAGTCGATATTCTTCAGGAAAACGGGATGAGAAAATATACTGCCCGCAGAATGGGCAAGCGTTTTATGCTGATTGATAAAGCAATGACCAAAAGATTGGCTAAGGAAAAAGACAAGGATATGATTACCTTCACTCTGCGTGAATCTCTGGAACGTGAAGCTGAACTGCTGGCACTCGACAGTATTTCTTTTGAAGAAAACCATTGGAGTGGGGAAGACGACGATGATAAATAAATTGATTTGGGCAGCTTAATCCGTCCTCCGTTCCCGCTTTTTTCTTTTTTGAGAAAAAAGAAAAAGAGCTCCACTCAGGTCGGGCTGCAGACAATTCCCTGTTTCAAAATTCTGGAAATAAAGAACTTGTATTTTCCTTGGTTTTCATTACATTTATTCCCCGAAATAATTTCTATTCCATGAAGAAAATAAGAACGACTTTATTAATAACATTCATTGCATTTGGCGCAGGAAATATGATGATAAATGCTCAGCAGAAAAAAGCTTCTGCGACTACAGAAAAATCTATGAAAGAAAATCCGTTTCTTAAAAAAAGTCCGTTGCAGTATCAAGCACCGGAATTTGATAAAATAAAAGACGAACATTTTAAGCCTGCTTTTGAATTTGGTTTGAAAGAGCAATTGGCAAACATCAGTAAAATCGTTAATAACAAAGCTGTTCCAACTTTCGAGAATACTGTTTTGGCTTTAGAAAACAGTGGAGAAACGCTTGGACGAGCTACAATCCTTTTCTATAACCTAACAAGTTCTAATACCAACGATGGCCTTCAGAAATTAGAAGAAGAATACGCACCGATCTTCGCATCACATTCGGATAAGATCTACTTGAATGACAAGCTTTACAAAAGATTGAAAGCTGTTAAAACGGATAAGTTAGATGCGGAAAGTAAAAGATTAACAGAGTTTTACATTACCAATTTTGAATTGGCAGGAGCTAATCTTTCTGCTGAAAACAAGGAAAAGTTGAAAGAAATCAATCAGCAATTGGCAACTTTAGGAACACAGTTTAGTAATAAATTGTTGGAAGCCAGAAAAAAAGGAGCCGTTCTTATTTCTGATGTCAAGGAATTGGACGGACTTTCTGCTGATGAAATTGCCGCAGCTGCAACTGATGCTGAACAAGCCGGACAAAAAGGAAAATATCTTTTGGCTTTGCAGAATACGACTCAACAGCCACTTTTGCAGAATCTTAAAAACAGAGCTACAAGAGAAAAACTCTTCAAGGCTTCTTGGACAAGAGCTGAAAAAGGTGACGAAAACGATACTCGTGAAACAGTTGAGAAATTAGCAAAACTAAGATTGCAAAAAGCGCAATTATTCGGAAAGAAAAACTTTGCAGAATGGAGCTTACAAGACCAAATGGCAAAAACGCCGGAAGCTGCAATGGGACTTTTGGCACAATTGGCAAAACCCGCAGTTGAAACAGCGAATCGTGAAGCAAAGGAAATTCAAGACTTGATTGATTCTCAAAAAGGAGGTTTCCAAGTAGAACCTTGGGATTGGAATTTCTACTCAGAGCAGGTTAGAAAGGCAAAATATGACCTTGATGAGAATGAGATTAAGCCTTATTTCGAAGTGACAACCGTTTTGGAAAAAGGTGTTTTCTATGCGGCTGAGCAATTCTACGGCATCACTTTCAAAGAAAGAAAAGACCTTCCTGTATATCATCCGGATGTTGTGGCTTACGAGGTTTTTGATAGAGACGGAAAATCTTTGGCATTGTATTACCTTGATTTCTATACAAGAAGCAATAAAAGCGGTGGAGCCTGGATGAACAATTTTGTTCCTCAATCACATCTGTTAGGACAAAAACCGGTGATTGTGAACGTTTATAATTTCCAAAAACCGGCTGCCGGAAAACCATCTTTGGTTTCCTATGACGATGTTGAAACAATGTTCCATGAGTTTGGGCACACTTTGCACGGCTTATTTGCTGACCAGAAATATGCATCCATTTCGGGAGCTAATACACCGAGAGACTTTGTGGAATTTCCATCTCAAATCAATGAGCATTTTGCATTGGAGCCGGAAATTCTGAAAAATTATGCTTTGCATTATCAGACCAAGCAGCCGATGCCTCAAGCTTTGATAGACAAAATCAAGAAAGCGTCAAACTTCAACCAAGGTTATGCGACAACAGAATTGGTTGCTGCTGCAACTTTGGATATGAACTGGCATACAGTGACTTCTGATAGCCAGTTGATTCCGGTTTTGGATTTTGAAAAACAGGCTTTGTCCAAATATGGATTGCTGGTTCCACAAGTTCCTCCAAGATATCATACGCCTTACTTTGCGCACATTTGGGGCGGTGGATATTCTGCGGGATATTACGCCTATCTTTGGTCGGAAACTTTGGATTCTGATGCTTGGGAATGGATAAAAGCCAATGGCGGAATCAAGAGAGAAAATGGCGACAGATTCAGAAAGTATATTTTGTCAGTTGGTAACAGTGTAGATTTGAACAAAGCTTTTGAAGAGTTCACAGGTCATAAAGCTGACATCAAACCACTTCTCAGAAGCAGAGGTTTCATCAAGTAAGACTTAAATAAAATTAAAAAAAACGTTTCCAAATCCGGAAACGTTTTTTTTGAAATCAAATCTGAAATTAATTGATGGAGAAAGTTCTATTTTGTCTAGATTTTTTAATGAAATTAATTGAAAAAAATGTCCTTCTGCAAGTTCGATGAACAGGACGTTTGCAGATTTCATAAAAACGACAGGACCTTTTACCTAAAACCTCCTGTCGTTTTGTCCAAAACCTCCCGTCGTTTTCATCAAAAGGTCTCGACGTTTTTGGTAAGACATCGAGACCTTTTTGGTTAAAATTCACCAATTTCCAGTTTTGTACTTAATGCAATTCTGTTCCAGGAATTGATGGTTACAATGGCCATAATGATTTCTGCAATTTGTTTTTCGGAGAAGACAGATTTTGCTTTTTGGTAAGTATCGTCACTAAGGCCGTTTTGGCTGATCAATGTGATCTCTTCGGTCATTTTAAGCGCCACTTTTTCCTCTTCTGTGAAGAATTTATCTGCTTCGTGCCAGGCACTTACTAGGAAGATTCTTTCAGCCGTTTCGCCATATTTGATAGCGTCTTTGGTGTGCATATCCAGACAATAGGCACAGCCATTGATTTGGGAAGCCCGGATTTTGATGAGCTCTTTAATTGTCTTTGAAATTTCTGACTGAGCAAGATAACCTTCGAGTCCTAACATTGCTTTGTAAGCCTGAGGTTCTGTTGCGTGGATGTTGATACGTTTTTCCATTGTTTTGATTGTTTTAATTTGCTGATACAAAGTTGGGGAATCGATAATGGGAAAAACTTAAACTGGTTTAAGAAAAAGTATATTTTAAGATATTTTGTATTTAAAATAACACAAAGGCACGATGAATTACTTTTAGTATATATGTTTTTAAGGCACTAAGCTCGGGTATTTTAAAGATTGAAAATCTTTGATTTTTCTTGTGCCTTAAATCTGATGCTAATGAAAAGAAACTTTTGTGCTCTTTGTGTTTAAAATTCCACCTAAGAAAAAATTCTCTTCCGGATTTCGCTCAGATATTCTGGAGTAAAACCGAGAAAGGAAGCAATCAGATATTGTGGAACACGCTGTACAAAAGCCGGATATTGTTTAATTAATGAAAAATAAAAATCTTCTTTGGAGTAAGTGAAAATATATTTCACTCTCCTTTGATTGGCTGCGAAAGCTCTTTGATAAACAATCCTGAAATACTTTTCCATTATTGGAAAATCATTTAGAAGCTTTTCCTGAGACTCGCTGGAGATGGTCAGAACTTCAGATTTCTCAACCGTTTGGATACTAAAGTCAGCTGGTGTTTTGCGTTCAAAAGAAAAGTTATCTGTCATCCACCAGGTTTCCAGTGCGAAATCTGTGGTTTGTTCCGTTCCTTTTTCATTGATGAAAAACTTTCTGAGAAGACCTTTTAGAACAAAATAATTGGATTTGCAGATTTGTCCTTCCTCTAATAGAATTTCTTTTTTAGCAAACGATTTGATTTCAAAATAATCCATGATCAACGCAAAATCCTCATCCGTGATCTGGATGAATTTATCAAGATGAGATTTGAAGATTTGGGACATTGATTATTGATTTGACTGTAAATTTAAACAAAAAAGCAAAACGCCAATTGACATTTTGCTTTGTATATCCGGAAGGTTCTACATCCTTTCTAATATTTCTTTTTTCTTGGTCTCGTAATCTTCTAAAGATATTAAATCATTGTCCAGAAAAGCCTTTAGTTTCATCAATGTTTCCATTGGGTCTTCTGCTGTTACTTCTGGTTTTACCTCTTGTGGTTTTTGTGGTTCTTCAGGTTTTTCGTTTTGTGTATTGACCGTAATTCCTCCGGCTGTGGCTCTTTTCTCTTCCAATTCTTTTTGTCGGCGGTATTCTATCATTTCTTCCTCTTTACCTTGAGCATATTGATACAGCTTTCTGGCCTGAGATTTAGGAATGTAATCTATTGTTTCTATGAATCCTGTGATAGCAGTCATTGTAAAAGTGGAACCCAAGATAGCCTCACTGATATGACTTTCAGCAACATCTTTCCAAAGATAATCCTTGAAATCGGTCACCAATCCAAATGACTTCGAACGGAAGAACAGGATTCTCTTATTCGTAAGAACAATAGAATCCGGGGAAATATTGATGGCGGGCTTATTCTGAACCGCAATATATTCTACATTTTCGCCATTGGTCAGCAGGTCATTGACTTTTTCTATGATTCTTTCGATGGCTTTCGGGTCTTGCTCTTCGTTCAGGAATTTCTTGAGATTATTAATCATTATTTGAATTTTTGTGATTGAGCTTTAATAAAGTTTTTATCTAATGTGAAATTACAAAAACCAAACCGAATATTACACTTTAAAAACAAAAAAGCAAAACCCATCTAGGTCTTGCTTTTATAAATTAAATGTTGTAAAATTTATTTCTGTTTCAATTGTTTTAATATTTCTTCACCAACGCTTTTTGCGGATTGTGGATTTTGTCCCGTGATTAATCTTCCGTCTGCAACTACGTGATTCTGCCAAAGTCCCGATTTTTCAAAGATTGCACCTCTTTCTTTCAATTGATTTTCCAATAAGAAAGGAACTACATTTTCCAGCTTCACGGCAGTTTCTTCCTCATTGGTGAAAGCATTCACTTTTTTACCTTCAACCAGATATTTTCCATTTGATAATTTGAGGTTTACAAGAGCGGAAGGTCCGTGGCAAACAGCACTTACGATGCCATTGTTTTCATAGATTTTTCTTGCAATATTCTGTAATTCTGCATTGTCCGGAAAATCCCACATTGTTCCGTGTCCGCCGGCGTAGAAGATTGCAGCATATTTTGAAGGGTCAACGTCGGAAGGCTTCATTGTATTTTCGATTTTTGTACGGTATTCTTTGTTATCCCAGAACTCTTTATTGACAGCATCTTCCAGATTAAGTCCGTCAACTGGTGCTTTTCCACCCTTTGGACTTACAAAATCGATGTCATAACCAGCAGAATGAAGAACTTCCCAAGGATGGGAAACTTCACCAAGGTAATATCCGGTTGGTTCGTTTGTATTGCCTTTTTTGTCGTGACTTGTCACCACGAATAAGATTTTTTTGCTCATAACTTTGTTAGATTTTTTGTTCTGCGCATTTGCAATATTCAACATCGAAACAAATGCAAATAGAACGGAAAAGATTAAAACTTTGGTTTTCATTATCACAATTTTAAAATTTGATACTGCAAAATTCTACAAAATCGAGACTGAAAGAAAGGATATAAATCAAGGTTTTTCTGTGATATAGGTCACATTTATTTTGACAATCTGCTGAGTGTCTCTCTGGATACGCCAAGGTAAGAAGCGATAAGAGACTTTGGAACACGTTGGAAAAGAGAAGGGTAGTTGCTGAGCATCTGCTCATAACGTTCTTTTGCGCTGTGAGTCAAGAGTGAAAGGATTCTTTGCTGAAGCGCAATGTAACCAGAATTGGATTTTTTTCTGAAAAAATGTTCAATCTTATGAAGCTCAGCACAGATTTTTTCACGGTTTTCCAACGAAATAGAAAGTACTTCGATATCTTCTATACAATCAATATTCAAGGTTGAATTAGTTTGATTAAAATAAGCCTGAAAATCGGTAATCCACCAGTTTTCCCAAGCAAACTGAAGAATGTGTTCTTTGCCATCATCAGGATTGGCGTGATAAGCTTTCAATAAACCGGAAACTACAAAGTGGTCGTTCCTGACAAGGTCACCTTGCTGAACCAGAAACTGATGTTTTTTAAGTTTTTTAACGGAAAAATGGGACAGCAAATAATCGAATTCCTTATCCGTAACCGGTGTGATTTCTTCGATATGTTTTCTTAGTTTGTCGCTCATTTTTGAATTTCTTTGTCGAAGATAAGAATTAAAACAAGTTTATAAAAAAATCCATTCATTTCGAATGGATTAAATATTTTAAAATTAATTCTCTAATTGACTACCAAGATACTCCCATTCCTGCAAGGTCAAATCGAGTTCTTCCTTTGTTTTATTGTAAGTTTCCAAAATTTGTTCGGAAGGATTTTCTTTAGCAAAAGAAGCTTCGAATTCTTCGATTTTCAGCTCCAGTTCAGAGATTTTCTCTTCTACTTTTTTCAGTTTATTCTGGATGTTTTTCTGCTCTTTGCTGACAATGGTTGTGGATTGATTGTCAGTTGCTGGTTTTGATTCTTGAACCTTAGCTTTTGGAGCTTCAACCTCTTCTTTATGGAGTTTTGACCTCTCTGCAGAGATTTCCCTTATGCTTTCTTTTTGTCTGTATTCCAAATATTCATCTATGTTTCCAAGGAATTCTTTCATTTTTCCATCACGGAATTCAAATATTTTATCGGACAAACCTTGCAGGAATTCACGGTCGTGAGAAATAACAATCAAAGTTCCTTCATATTTCTGAAGTGCTAATTTGATAATCTCCTTTGACTGAATATCCAGGTGGTTAGTCGGCTCATCCATAATCAATGTGTTGAACGGCCGAAGCAACAATTTACAAAGCGCCAGACGATTTCTCTCACCTCCGGAAAGAACTTTGGTTTTCTTCGTCACATCTTCACCTTGAAACAAGAAAGAACCCAAAAGATCACGAACTCTTGGTCTGGTTTCTTCTGTCGCAGAATCTTCTGCTTCCTGTAGAACAGTTTTATCCGGTGTCAAAACTTCTTCCTGATTTTGGGCAAAATAACCGATGCTCACGTTGTGACCAAGATTCCATTCTCCTGTATAATCCTTGATATCGCCGGCAAGAATCTTTGCTAAAGTCGTTTTCCCTTGTCCGTTTTGTCCTAAAAGAGAGATTCTGTCACCACGTTCCACAAAGAAATCGACATTATCAAAAATTTGCTTGTTCCCATAAGCTTTCCCCAGATTTTTAGCTTCGAAAATCACTTTTCCGGGCGTCACAGATGGTTGGAAACGAATATTGAATTTGGAAACATCTTCATTATCGATTTCGATTCTTTCGATTTTATCCAATTTTTTAATTAATGACTGGGCAAACGAAGCCTTGGTTGCACTCGCACGGAACTTGTTGATGTTGTCTTCCATCTGTTTGATTTCCGCATCTTGATTTTTCTTCGCCTGCGCTAGTTTTTCGCGACGTTCTTTTCTCAGTTCCAGATATTTGGAGTAGTTGGCTTTGTAATCCTCAATCTTTTTGTTGTTAACATCAAAAGTTCTGTTACAAATTGAAGTCATAAACTGTTTATCGTGACTTACCAAAACAATAGAACCCGGATAATCTTTCAGGAAATCTTCCAGCCAAATGATAGATTCCATATCCAAGTGGTTGGTAGGCTCATCCAGAAGCATCAAATCGTTTTTCTGAAGAAGTAGTTTTGCCAACTCTATCCTCATTCTCCAACCTCCGGAAAATTCATCAGTAATTTTTTGGAAATCATCCGCTTTGAAACCTAGACCAAACAATACTTTCTCAACATCGCCTTCCAAGTTGTACGCATCGTGATTCATCAGAAGGTCATTGAGTTCCGTCATTCTTACAATTAAATCAGAATAAGCATCACTTTCGTAATCGGTTCTTGTTGCCATCTGATGATTGACTTCCTCAAGCTCGTTTTTCATTGCATTGATTTGCTCATAAGCCTGCATCGTCTCGTCCCAAACGGTTCTTCCTTTTACAAAGTCTAAGTCCTGCTTTAGAAAACCAATTGTGATATTTCCTTCCGGAACAACGTTTCCTTCATAGAAATTGATTTCTCCGGAAAGGATTTTAAGAAGTGTGGATTTTCCGGCTCCATTCTTACCAACCAAGCCGATTTTATCATCTTTCTTGATGGTAAAATTAACGTCCCGGAAAAGATAATTTCCTGCATGATGTAATCCTAATCCTTGTGCCGATATCATTGTTGTCTGTTTAAAATTTCAATTTGCAAAAGTAGGGTTTAATTGAAGATGAATCAAGAGAAAAGAATTAAGATAAATTACAGTTAATAAAGAGATTGAAAAGTAGGGTTGGAGGGTTTGAAAATTGGAGAGTTAATGTGTTTTTTTGAATAATGTTGTTGGTTCTTATAGGGGTCGCTCCTACGGAGTTTGGTTTGTTTTTGCTTGATTTTGTTCTATTAACAGGTTGTCGCTCTGCGACTTTTTTTTGATTTATGTTTAAGTTATTTAGAAATGAACTATAAATTTTAAAATATCGATTGAATGATAAATCGTGTTTTGGTTTTGAATCTGCAGCCCGATTTGAGCGGAAATCCTTTTTACGCAACGCAGTGGAGTAAAAAGATTGGGAGTCCTTCGACAGGCTCAGGATAAACTATACGTGGATAAAGCTGCCCAAATAAATAATGTTGAAAGGCTTCGAGAGTCTTAGCCTGATATTTTTCAAATCCAGAAAAACCATCAACTAACAACAATAAACTGTCAACCAAAAATATTACCTTTGCAAAAATTTTTATAAAATGAGTAAGCCGATTTCGGAATTTATAGAAAAGTATTATTTGCACTTCAATGCAGCAGCATTGGTAGACGCTTCCAAAGGTTATGTTGCACACCTGAAAGATGGCGGCAAAATGATGGTAACATTGGCTGGAGCTATGTCAACAGCGGAGCTTGGGAAAATCTTTGCTGAAATGATTCGTCAGGATAAAGTGGATTTTATCTCTTGTACCGGAGCAAACCTTGAAGAAGACCTTATGAATCTTGTTGCGCACTCTCACTACGAAAGAGTTCCGCATTACAGAGACCTTACGCCACAGGAAGAATGGGCGCTTTTGGAAAGAGGGTTGAACAGGGTTACTGATACTTGTATTCCGGAAGAGGAAGCTTTCAGAAGATTGCAGAAACATATCTACGAAATCTGGAAAGATGCTGATAATAAAGGTGAAAGATATTTCCCACACGAATATATGTACAAAATGATTCTTTCAGGCGTTCTTGAGCAGTATTACGAAATCCCGAGAGAAAACTCATGGATGATCGCAGCGGCTGAAAAGAATTTGCCAATCGTAGTTCCGGGATGGGAAGATTCTACAATGGGTAATATTTTCGCTTCATACTGTATCAAAGGCGATCTGAAGTTCTCTACAATGAAATCCGGAATCGAATATATGGCTTATCTGGCTGATTGGTACACGAAAAATTCAGGTGGAAAAGGCGTTGGATTCTTCCAAATTGGTGGAGGAATTGCAGGCGATTTCCCAATCTGTGTTGTTCCAATGCTGTATCAGGATATGGAAATGCACGATATCCCATTCTGGTCTTATTTCTGTCAGATTTCTGATTCTACAACATCTTACGGTTCCTATTCCGGAGCTGTTCCGAATGAGAAGATCACTTGGGGAAAACTGGATATCACAACACCAAAATATATCGTTGAAAGTGATGCGACAATCTGTGCGCCATTGATGTTCTCTTATATTTTGGAAAATTCTTAATAGAATTCAAATTAATTATACTTTAAAAGGCTTATCTATTAAGCCTTTTATTTTTTTATAATTTGGAAAATTTTCAGAAAAATAAATTTGATGCTTTAACCGGAATGCGTGCCATTGCGGCGATTATGGTTTTTGTTTATCATAATCGGAAATACTGGCGCAATGATTTGCCATTTGTAATAATGCGTTTCATTAGCGAATGGCATATTGGAGTGACTGTTTTTTTTGTTTTGAGTGGATTTTTATTAGCTTATAGATATGAAGAAAAACCTTTAGAATCCAAAAAATCTTATCTTAAATATATTCTGCTGCGTATTGCAAGAATTTTTCCTTTATATTGGATTTTGTTGAGCTGTTATTTTTTTGATACGGCTTATTCCAAAAATGTAGATACTTATTTTTTGCAGTATTCTCTTTTTTATTCTTTGTTTGAAAGTTATTCTGTTTCGGGGATTGTTCAGGCTTGGTCGCTCACAGTAGAGTTTTTGTTTTATCTCTTATCTCCTTTTTTATTTTTATTATTAAGGAAAAGCTGGAAATATAGCATTCTTTTTCTAGTTGGGTTTTTCTTTGCAGGCTGGGGAATTGGATATAGTCTTCACGAATTTAATGGAAATCCGAAAGGATTTTTATATCCTTTGAAGTTTCTGATTAGAAGTACGTTTTTCGGACGCAGTCTGGAGTTTTTCTTTGGAATGCTGTTGGCGTACCTTATGAAAAATGAAAAAGGATTTCTGTTTTTAAATAGGCTCAAAAAACCAACACTTTTGGGTGGAATATCTATTTTGATATTAATCATTTCGATTGCATTTTTTGCGAGAAATAATTTCGTTCACGGTGTGGAAAAGTGGCAAGGCAGGCTAATTCACGAGCTGTTTCTGCCTGTTGCAATTGCTATTTTCTTTTGGGGGCTGATGACAGAAAAAACTTGGGTTTCAAGAGCTCTTTCTACAAAATTATTTGTGCTGTTGGGAAATGCTTCTTTTGTATTTTATTTGATACATCTGAGTTATTTCAATATGAAATTGAAGTCATACATTTATCTTCCCGACCATAATTTTGTTCTTCTTTGGATTTGCTCAATTATCATTTATCTTTTAATTGAGAAACCCTTGTATGAGCTTTGCAGGAAAATTATTTCTAGAATTAAATAAGTGCGGTTCGGATTTAAGATTAATCAAATTTGATTACAGAATTAAACATAAGAAGAAAGCGTTCAATATTTGAACGCTTTTTTATTTTTAAATATTTGATAATTAATCTAAAGAATTAATTAAAACTATATATCTGTAACCAAAAATAGCTTTTTGGAATTTGTTAAGTTTTGTAAAGTCTCTTTTGCTGTACTTTGGCAAAACTGCGACGTTTATTTTGTTCAGTAATCTGAAAAATGCTTTTCTCATAACTTCAAATTTGATTTTAAAATACAAGTTTCAAACCAAAAAATTAAAGCATCATTACACCCTCTATTTCTGCTACTTTTTTATAGATGTTAATGACTTGGTCTGCGTCTAATACAAAACAATCTATAGAAACCGATGTGTATTTTCCGGTTGAACTTTCTTTGTTGGATAAAGTGTATTTCAAATTATCAAATACTCTTAATATTTCTGTTATTTTTTCAGAATCACTTGTTACAATGAATTTGAAAAGGTATTCTTCAGGGAAATTATGTTGTTCTTCCAGTTTCTCTTTTAATGATTTGTAAAAATCTTCGGGATTGGTATGTTTGCTTTCTATAATATCTGCCATTTTATTTTGAATATAAATTAAAAAGTCTCCGCAAAAACGGAGACCAAAGTTAGTGATATTTATTTTGTTTTTAAGACGGGTTGTCTGCGGTGGCTTCTTGTGGTAAAGAAACTTCATCGGCTGCAGCTTCCAGAGCTTTGTCCAAGGCAAATAAAGATTCATCGGTTGCTCTGTCTCCACCAGCAATTTTTAATTTATCAATTAATTCGAGAGCTAATTTTTCTTCCTCAATCTGTTCTTTCACAAACCATTGCATGAAATTCCAAGTTGCCCAATCTTTTTCCTGAAAAGCTAAATCAACAAGATTGTATATAGATGTGGTGTTATCAACCTCGTGTTGGAAAACTTTATTAAAACAGTCTGTCAAGCTTTGAGGGTTTTCCGGAGGAGCAGGGATTGCTTCTACTTTAGCTTCACCACCCCGGTCTAGAATATATCGCATAAACTTTATCATATGATTTCTTTCCTCTTGAGAATGTCTGTAGAGGAAATTAGCAATCCCTCCATAACCTTTTACATCTGCCCAACAACCGTAAGACAAGAATATTTGAGAAGCATGATTTTCTTTTGTCATTTGCTTGATTAATGCGGATTGCATTTGTGTTGAAAGTCTGTTGGTGTTCATAATATTGTATTTAAGTGATTTTGTTCTTTTTTATTGTCTTAATGTGAAGCAATATAATAGCTCATTTTGAGTGATTAAAACTTCGATTATGTTAAATAGACAAATACTGAGCCAAAATTTGGGGATTGTTTTTTGATGCTTTTCATATAAAAAATGTTTTTTTTTATTTTTAATTATTTGATATTCAGTTATATGTGTTTATTTTAGTATTTATTAACATTGTGTTAATAAAAATATTTATATTCGGAGAATAAGAAAATAATACATAAGAATATTATGAGAAAAAATTATGTTAAATTACCATTGTTGATTGCTGCATTATACTTTGGCGGTGATTTACATGCGCAGTCTACACAAGACACTGTTACGAAAGAGAACAAGATCGAGGAGGTAGTTGTGATTGGATATGGTACTCAGAAAAAAGAGAATGTTACTGGAAGTATTGGTATTGTTAGTGCTAAAGATTTAGCCGATAAGCCCAATGCTAACCCGTTAAACTCTGTTCAAGGAAAATTGGCCGGGGTGAATGTCGTAACGTCTGGTACTCCTGGAGGTTCTCCAAGGGTAGATATCAGAGGGATTGGTTCATTATCAGGAAATACAGTTTTTATTGTTGACGGGATGATTACAGAAGATATATCTTTCCTTAATCCTCAGGACATTGAATCAATGAGTGTTTTAAAAGATCCTTCAAGTTTGGCAATCTTTGGAGCTAAAGCTGCCAATGGAGCTGTGATTATTAAGACAAAGAGTGGAAAAGGAAAACCTGTTTTTAATCTTAACTCTTATTTGGGGGTTAAAACTGTTACCAATGTTCCGAAATTGGTTAATTCTGATCAGTATATAGAATTATATAATGAGAAGCTTCTTAATGATAATGGCTCTACGGCAGGGTCTATTTCTAGAGCAGATTATCCAGCGGATACAGATTGGTTTAAAGAAATCTTCAGAACAAGTATTATTAACTCTAATGATTTTTCAGCTTCAGGAAGTTTAGGCAAATTAAATTATTATGGTAGTGTGGGTTACTTACAAGATGAAGGTAACTTAGCTGCAGGAAGAGGAATTAACTCTGGAAGTGGTTTCAATAGATTCAATACTAAATTAAATCTTAGTTATAAAATTACAGATAATATTACTATTGGAAATAATTTTGCATTCTCAAAAATGCGTACCGATGTAGCTCAAAATCCCTTGTTGAATGCTCGTAACGCACCTCCTTTGTTTCCAGCTATCAATCCGGAAACAGGAAGCTACCAATTTTTTAATGGATATTCTATAACCAATCCAAGAGCTCAATTAGATCTTTATAGATCTCAGGTAAGACAAGAGCGATTATTAAATAACGTATTTGCAGAAGTTAAATTCTTAAAAGATTTTACTTTTAAAATTAGTTATACTACGGATAACTATACTCCTGTACAATATGAGTATACTCCAGCAATAACTTATATTCCAACACCAACTATTTCTAGTTTAATAACCAGAACCAATAGATATAGAAACTATGTTTGGGATAACACTATTAACTGGAAAAAAACCTTTGGTAATCACAATTTAGAATTATTAGCAGGTTTCTCCAGAATTAGAGATTCCCGATCTGAAGATGTATGGATTGCTAAAAATGTAAATTATGATGGAACGAACGGGTCTTTAAATATTTCTAACGGGACTGATATTTTTAATTACCAAGATACTGCAGAAGCGGTGCCTGATGGTAGACCAGCTTCCACACAAGATCAACAAAGAATAGAATCATTCTTTGGAAGAATTAATTATGATTATGCTGGAAAATACCTTTTGAATGCTTCTGTACGTAGAGATGCATCATCACAAATTTCTACTGATAGATATAAAACTTTTCCTGCTGTAAGTATCGGCTGGGTTGTATCCAAAGAGGATTTTATGAGTGGACAGAATGTGTTTGATTTGTTAAAATTCAGAGCAAGTTGGGGTGAGTTAGGAAATCCACGAGTTAAGAGAGATTACTCTCAAATTGTAACAGTAATTGGTAGCGGAGCGTATTACGGTAATAATGGATATCCTGCATCAACTGTTGATAGAGTAATTGACCCATCAATTGGCTGGGAAACAACTACGGGTTCAGATGTTGGTGTAGAAATGGCATTTTTAAATAATAAATTAAAAGTTGAAGGGACATACTATAATAAAGAATCAAAAAATATTGTTTATGGTATTTTTCAAGGAACTATTTCAGGAGCAAGTAATCCTAACGATTTTGTAACCAATGCTTATTCTTTTAGAAATAAAGGTTTTGAAGTTTCTGCAAACTATAATACTGATATTAGCGAAAATGTAAAGCTTGGTTTCTATGGTAATTTCACATCACTTAAAAATGAAATTACCGATGTATATGGTGGATCATTCTTAGAGACTGGAGCTAGTTTATTTGGTAACTCAATTGTTAGATTACAAGCCGGGCAAGCCGTAGGCTCTTATTATGGATATCAAGTTGATGGAGTATTCCAAACAGATGCTGAAGCTGCTGCGTCAGGTCAAACTGGAGCGAAAGCAGGATGGTTTAAATTTGCGGATATGGATGGTAATGGCGTTATTGATACTAGAGACAAAACTTTCTTAGGTAGCCCAATTCCAAAAGGAACTTATGGTTTTGGATTTAATTTGAATATTCATTCTATTGATTTTGGTATTGATTTCCAAGGTGTATTTGGTAACAAAATTTATAATTATAACAGAGAGCAACGTTATGGTAATGAAAGTTGGGACCTTGATATGTATAACAATAGATGGAGAGGAGCAGGAACTTCTAATACCAATTCTATGATTACGTCTAATCAATCCATTATTTTACCAAACAGTTTTTATGTAGAGGATGGTAGTTATTTCAGAATTAGAAATATCCAGATTGGTTACAGTTTCTCAAAAGCTATTGCAAATTCATTAGCAGTTAAAAAACTTAGAATTTATTTAAGTGCACAAAATCCTTGGACAAGCTTCAAGTATAACGGATTCTCTCCAGAGATCATGAATTCGGATAGAGTACAAATGGGTATTGATAATAATATCTATCCAATTTCTGCAATTTATACAATGGGTATGAATTTAACATTTTAATTAAAAGATCATGAAAAAAATATTTTTAACTATATCTATATTTTCACTAATTGTAAGTTGTAGTGATGATTTTGTAGATATCAAACCTGAAGGTGTAATAATTGCTGATGATTTCTTCAAAACAGCAGATGATGCAAACCGTGCTACTAACGCTATTTATAGTTTCCTTAGAAGTTGGGAAAATACAGGTTTTCCAGCACAGTATGTATTTGGAGTAACAGGTGATGATGTTGAAAAGGGCTCTAATCCAGGAGATGCATCTTTCATTAATGCCTATGATAACTTTAGCTATACTATCAGCGATGATGGTGTACATGGATATTGGACAGGCCAATGGCAAGCTGTACAAAGGGCTAACCAAGTTATTACGAATGTTCCTAAAATAGACATGGATGTTACATTAAGAAATAGATTAGTTGCAGAAGCTAAAATGCTGAGAGCATATTTCTATTTTAATCTGGTAAGAATTTATGGTGGAGTTCCAATTTTTGATGGTTTACAAACTAATTATATACAACCTCGTAATACAGTTTCAGAAGTTTATGCTTTTATTGTTAAAGATTTAACTGAAGCATCAGAAGTTCTTCCACAAACTTATCCTGCTTCTGATTTAGGAAGAGTGACCAAAGGGGGAGCTTTAGGATTGCTTTCAAAAGTATATCTTTATATGAAAGATTACCAAAAAGCTTATGATACTTCTAACCTCGTTATTGGAATGGGTTATAGCCTAGATCCAGATTTTAATCATTTGTTCAGACCAGCGGGCGAGTTTGGAACTGAATCTGTTTTTGAAGTTAATTTTGGTTGTTCTGATGGGTTCGGAGGTAGTCAGTATTCTGAGGTTCAAGGAGTTAGAAATCAATTTGGGTGGGGTTTCTTTACTCCAACTCAAGCTTTAGAAGATGCGTTTGAGCCTGGTGACGTAAGAAAAGAACTGTCTATTTTACGTGAAGGAGAAACAACTCTTGAAGGGGATCTAATTAAAAAAGGAGATCCTCAAGCAGGTAATGCTTGGAATCAAAAAGTATATGTCCCAACATCATTAAATAACCCTGCTTGTGGTTATGGTTCTATTCAGAATTTAAGAATTCTTAGATTTGCTGATATTTTATTAATTAATGCAGAAGCAGCTAATGAGTTAGGTAATACTGCTGTTGCAATTGCAAATGTTAATAAAGTAAGAAATAGAGCACAGCTTGCTAATACTACTGCTTCTACACAATCTGCACTTAGAGCCGCTATTTGGCAAGAAAGAAGAGTAGAATTGGCAATGGAAATGGACAGATTCCCAGATCTAGTGAGGACTGGACAGGCAGCTACTGTATTAGGGCCTTTAGGTTTTAAAGCTGGAAAAAATGAATTATTTCCTATTCCTTTAAGAGCAATTACTGATAGTAAAGGTGTTTTAACACAAAACCCAGGTTATAATTAATAATATCATATAGTATATATAAGAGGAGGATTTTTGTCTTCCTCTTTTTTATAACTTTAAACCACATTTTATGAAGAAGATATTAGTGATTTCAATTATTTCATTAGGAATATTAACTTCTTGCGAAAGTCAAAAAGCTAATCAAAATAAAGCTCTAGATAAACAAACTATTAATTTTACGGACAACCAACTAATGGATAAAGTCCAAAGCGATGCGCTCACATATTTCTGGGACTTTGCAGAACCTAACTCACTGTTAGGAAGAGAACGTTACCACGAAGACAATATCTATCCTGATAATGACAAACACGTTATTACGACCGGGGGTTCAGGATTTGGATTGATGACCATTTTAGTGGGAGTTGACAGGAAATTCATTCCTCGTCAGGAAGCTGTTAAAAGATTGACTCATATTGCTGATTTTCTGGAAAAAGCAGACCGTTTTCACGGCGCTTGGTCGCATTGGATCAATGGTGAAACTGGTAAAGTTGTGCCTTTTGGAAAAAAAGATAATGGTGGAGATTTGGTGGAGACGGCTTTCCTTGTTCAGGGGATGATCTGTGTCCGCGAGTATTTCAAAAATGGAAATGAGGAAGAAAAAGCTTTGGCTGCAAAAATGGACAAGCTTTGGAAAGGTGTAGAATGGAACTGGTACACAAAAGGCGGCCAGAAAGTACTGTATTGGCATTGGTCACCGACTTACGGCTGGGAAATGAACTTTCCGTTAGAAGGCTATAACGAATGTCTTATAACCTATGTAATGGCGGCTTCATCACCAGATTATTCGATTGATTATGATACATACAACAAAGGCTGGACTCGCAACGGAACCTATACAACAGACCGCACAAAGTATGGTCTTCCGCTTTATGTAAAACACAATTATGCCGAAGAATATGGTGGACCATTATTTTGGAGCCAGTATTCCTATCTGGGATTGGATCCAAGACAATTGTCGGATAAGTATGTGAAAAATTACTGGGATTTGAACAGAAATCAAGTGTTGATAGACTACAAATATTGCGTAGAAAATCCACTGAAGTTCAAAGGTTATTCTGAAAAATATTGGGGACTTACGGCAGGTTATACAAGAAACAAAGACGGTTCTACGGGTTATGCGGCACATCAGCCGATGAAGGAGGATTTGGGTGTTATCGTTCCAACAGCCGCTCTTAGTTCTATGCCTTATACACCGAAAGAATCGATGGCGTTTCTTAGATTTTTGTACGAAGAGAAACCATATTTTATTGGACAAGCCGGACCTTACGACGCCACTTCCATCAATTTCAACGACTGGTTCACACCTCGGTATTTGGCGATTGACCAAGGCACAATTGCGCCAATGATAGAGAACTATCGTTCGGGATTATTGTGGGATTTATTTATGAATGCACCTGATATCAGAGCTGGTTTGAAAAAAATCGGATTCAAATCAGAAAAGCATAAGATAGATTAGCAAAAAGTATTATCTTTAGGGCAGGATATTTATTGTCTCATTTTGATCAAATAAATATTTTTAGGAGCTATTTCCCGCTTTCCGTTGCAATCTTTTGCTTTTTCATATGTGAAAAAAAAGCAAAAGGATTTCCACTACAATCGGGGCTATGGAATTCAGCATAATTATAAACTTAGTCATACAGATTAACATTTTGTATCTTTGACTACAGATATTTCTAACAAAAATATTATGACCTTAAAATTAAAATATCTTCCACTTTTACTTTTAGGATTTTCATCATTTTCCAATGCGCAGGAGATCAGATCCGAGTTTAATAAGGAAGTGAAGATTCAGAAAAAACTTTCTTACCTTCTGGATATTCCGCAAAATCCCAAAACAAAACTTCCACTGATTGTTTTCCTTCATGGTTCTGGTGAAAGAGGCGATGATTTGGAAAAAGTAAAACTTAACGGTGTTCTTCAACACAAAGATTTAATCAAAGAATCCGTTGCTATTTTAGCCCCTCAATGCCCTGCAAATACTTGGTGGGATACAGATGCGGTTTATTTCCTTATCAAAGAAATCTCCGAAAAATATAAAATAGACAAAGACAGAATCTATCTCACAGGATTATCGATGGGTGGTTGGGGAACTTTGAAATTGGCAGGAGAACATCCGGAAATGTTCGCCGCAGTCGCATCAGTCTGTGCTCCGACAGATCGGGTAATGTGGGCAAATATTCACAATTACAAAGATATGAACCTGAAAATTTTCCACGGCGGAATGGATGATGTTGTTATGCCTGAGAATGCTTTCAATTTTTATCAGAAATTACATCCGATAAATCCAAAAGCAGAACTCACGATTTTTCCCAATGACAATCACAACTCTTGGGATTCTACCTATTCTGACCCAAAGTTGTATGAATGGATGTTATCATTCAAAAAAAATTAATAAAAAATTTAAAATAATATATATAATGAAAAAGTTTGTAATCCTGGCTGCATTGGCGCTCTCACCTTATTTTCTTGCACAGGAATTGGTGACCAAACCGGTTCAGTCTTATCAAACCGAAAAATATCTGTCTAAGAAAAAAGCTTTCGTAGATAATTTGATTTCAAAAATGACTTTGGATGAAAAAATAGGCCAGCTTAATCTTCCGGGTGCGGGAGATTTCACTACAGGTCAGGCCCAAAGTTCTGATATTGGGAAAAAGGTAGAGCAAGGTTTGGTTGGCGGATTGTTTAATATCAAAGGTGTTGATAAGATCCGCGATGTACAGAAAGTAGCAGTAGAGAAAAGCCGTTTGAAAATTCCAATGATTTTCGGGATGGATGTGATCCACGGTTATGAGACTTCTTTTCCAATTCCATTAGGTTTGGCTTCGTCTTGGGATATGAATTTGATTCAGAGATCAGCCCAGATTGCCGCTCAGGAATCTACTGCAGATGGTATCAACTGGACATTTTCCCCAATGACGGACATTTCAAGAGACCCAAGATGGGGTAGGGTTTCCGAAGGTGCCGGTGAAGATCCGTATTTGGGAAGTGAGATCGCAAAAGCGATGGTATTTGGTTATCAGGGTACCGACCTTTCAAAGAATAATACAATGTTGGCATGTCTGAAACACTTTGCGCTCTACGGAGCTCCGGAAGGTGGACGAGATTATAACACGGTTGATATGAGTCATATATCGATGTTCAATAATTATTTTCCGCCTTATAAAGCAGCTGTGGAAGCAGGTGTAGGTTCTGTAATGGCTTCTTTTAATGAAGTTGACGGCGTTCCGGCAACAGGAAACAAATGGTTGATGACAGATGTTCTTAGAGATCAATGGAAATTCAAAGGTTTTGTGGTGACCGATTATACAGGAATCAACGAAATGGTCGATCACGGGATGGGAGATTTGCAACAGGTTTCTGCTTTGGCGATGAATGCAGGAATTGACATGGATATGGTTGGAGAAGGTTTCCTTAAAACTTTGAAAAAATCAATTTCCGAAGGAAAAGTCTCGGAACAAACCGTGACGGATGCCGCAAGAAGAATCTTGGAAGCTAAATATGATCTTGGTCTTTTTGATGATCCTTACAGATACACGGATTCTAAAAGAGCTCAGAAAGAAGTTTTCAGTCCGAAGCATTTGGAGGCTGCGAGAACTATTTCTGCTAATTCAATGGTTTTGATGAAAAATGATAAGCAAGTCCTTCCGCTTAAAAAATCAGGAACTGTTGCAGTAATTGGTCCGTTGGCAGATAACGCAGTCAATATGCCGGGCACTTGGAGTGTTGCAGCAAAACACGCTAACTCCATTTCACTATTAAGAGGTCTTCAGGAAACAGTTGGTAAAGATGTTAATTTCCTTTTTGCTAAAGGAAGTAATGTTTACGAATCCGAAGCAATGGAGCAAAAAGCGGCGATGTTTAATAAAACAACAGATAGAGACAATCGCCCTGCAGATCAGATAAGAAAAGAAGCGGTTGAAATCGCGAGTAAAGCTGATGTGATTCTTTTAGCAATTGGAGAAAGTGCGGAAATGAGCGGAGAATCGAGTTCAAGAACAGATATTGGAATTCCGGAAACTCAAAAAGAATTGTTGAGGGAACTTAAAAAAACTGGAAAACCAATTGTTATAGTTTTATTTGCAGGTCGTCCTTTAGTTTTAACAGAGGAGTCTGAATTAGCAGATGGAATCCTGAATGTTTGGTTTCCGGGAAGTATGGCCGGATATGCTATTTCCGATGTTCTTTATGGAAAGGTGAATCCGTCAGCAAAATTGCCGATGACATTCCCAAGAAGCATAGGTCAAGTGCCAATCTATTACAATGCTAAAAATACAGGTCGCCCATTAAGCACAGAAAATACAGACAAATGTACTTTTGAGAAATTCCGTTCCAATTATTTGGACGAGTGTAACACGCCACTTTATCCGTTCGGATATGGGTTGAGTTATACTAATTTCAATTATTCTGATGTTTCTGTTTCAAATGCAAAACCAGCAGGAGATACTTCGATCGAAGCTACTGTAACATTAACTAATAATGGAAAATATGATGGAGCAGAAGTGGTTCAGCTTTATATCAGAGATTTGGTGGGAAGTATTACAAGACCGGTTAAGGAATTAAAAGGTTTCCAAAAAGTTTATTTGAAAGCTGGAGAAAGCAAGAAAGTAACATTCAAAATTACGCCGGAAGATTTGAAATTCTATAACAGCCAATTGAAATTCGACTGGGAAGCTGGGGATTTTGATATTATGATTGGAACCAATTCTCACGATGTGAAAACGACTAGAATAACTTGGACAAAATAAAATTTGTTTCAATAATGAAAAAAGCCTTTCGGAAATTAATTCTGAAAGGCTTTTTATTTTCAATAATATTAGTAAGAGTCTATCGGGAACCTATTCTTTAATGATTTTCTGACTCATGATTTTAATATCATTCTTTTTCAAAACAAGAATATAATTTCCGGATTTCAGAGTTGTAACATCAATACTTTTATCATTTTCAGAAATATTAGTATCCAGAATTGATCTTCCTGACAGGTCTAAAATTTCCGCTGTCAGATTTTTATCATTAATGTTTTTAATGAAAATAAAATCCTTTGCCGGAATTGGAGAAATTTGAATTTGGTCCTTATCAACATCAGAAACTGCCAGAAAATTCGTTTTTATTTTGAAAATTTTTCCATTTTGAGCGGCTACATAAAGTTGCTTTTGGTTATCTTCTCCAAAGGTTGTAAAATTGTTTCCGGAAAAAGCTGATGTCCACGTAATGGTTGTGTTGTCAAGAATTCCGATTTGTGTAGAACAATAATCTGCAAAAATATATTTCCCAATAAGATCGGTATAAAGATTACCCCTGTAAACATAACCGCCGGTGATAGAACATTTTCCGCCGGAATGGTCATAGTCTACAACAGGAAAGATCATCGTAGAAGCATTTGCACAACCAGCAGTATTATATGCATTATTTCCTTCATAGCATCGCCATCCATAGTTGATTCCCGCTGAAGCTGCAGGAACTCTGTTTATTTCTTCAATTAAATTCTGACCCACATCAGCAATCCATATATTATTGGTTGTTCTGTCAAAAGAAAATTTCCAACCATTCCTTAGTCCATAAGACCAAATCTCATCAGCACCATCAATTCCCACAAAAGGATTATCTGCAGGAACATTGTAACTATTCTCGGAATTGACATCAATTCTCAAGAGTTTTCCTAAAAGTGAGTTTTTGTTTTGCCCGTTGTTATTAGGATCACCGCCACTTCCTCCGTCTCCGGTTGAAATCCAAAGATAACCATCCGCTCCGAAATGGATGCTTCCGCCATTATGATTGGTAAAAGGTTTTTCAATAGATAGCAGGACTTTTTCGGTAGCCGGGTCTGCAGTATTTGGATTAGAAGAATTGGCAGTGAATCTGGAAACAGTTATGGTTCTACCTGCTCTGTTATAATAGACATAAAAATAACGATTGGTTGCAAATTGCGGATGAAATGCCAAGCCCAGCAATCCCATCTCACCACTGAAGTTGACCCTGTCTGTGATGTTAAGGAAATTATTGGTTTCAAAAGTTCCGTTGGTATTCAAGATTCTGATAGTTCCTGATTGCTGCACCACAAAAAGCCGATTGTCATTCGTAGGAGAGGCTACGATTTCTACAGGGTTTGAAGCTGTTGCGAAGTCTTCCAATATGATTTGCTGTGCGGATATCCCCGATGCAAATATAAAGGAAAGAATGAGTAGTAATTTTTTCATAACTAATTATTTTATAGATTTTTAGTAAAGTTACCAAATTTAATGCCTTTATTTTTGAGAATTATTTAATTCTTAACAATCTCAATTTTTAACTCAATTTTTCTTCAAAAAATACGAAATGAAATTAATATAAAAAGTATAATACACTTTTCTCATTTTCAAATTCTTATTTCCGCTTTAAATCATTATATTTGCCGACTTAATTTATATATATCGTAAGAAAATGCAAGGAAAAGGACTCGTTACATTAGTTGCCATCGTTCTTGGATTGATTTGCCTTAATGAGCTTCTGCCTTCTTTCTATGCCAATAAAATAGAAAAAGAAGCAAAAGCAATTGCAGGAGAAAATCCAGTGAAATATCAAGCTGAGATTGCAAGACTTTCTAAAGACACCCTTAATCTAGGTTTTACAAAACTGGATTATACGTCTGCAAAACAGAAAGAAATGAAACTCGGATTGGATCTTAAAGGTGGTATCAACGTATTATTGGAGATCAACCAGAGAGACCTGGTAAATGATCTAAGTAATTACTCTACAAATGCTACTTTAATAGAAGCACTTAACAGGACAGACAAAGCTCAGAAAAACTCAAGTAAACAATATATCGAGGATTTCTTCACACAATTCGAAGCTGTTAATCAAGAAAAAGGAACTAACCTTAAACTTGCTGATCCAGAGATTTTTGGAAATACAAATCTTTCTGAAATCAAATTTAATACCCCTGATGATCAGGTCAAAAATATTATTAGAAGAAAAATTGATGCTTCTGTAGGAACAGCTTATGAAGTTCTTAGAACACGTATCGATAAAATGGGTGTTACACAGCCAAACGTTCAGAGAGTTCCCGGAACTGGAAGGATATTAGTGGAAATGCCTGGTATCAAAGATATCGACAGAGTTAAAAAGATGTTGGCAACTTCTGCTAAGCTTCAGTTTTGGGAAGTTCAGCTAGCACAAGAGGTTGTACCGTATTTTTCTCAACTAGACCAATTGGTCAAGGCTAAAGGAGATTCTATAGGCGTTCCAAAAACAACGAATTTAATGAACTTGATTCAATTGAATTCTACGCCTGGAAATGCTGTTGCTAATGTTAAATTAGCTGATACAGCTGTCGTAAATAAATTACTTAATAGTAATGCTGCTATCAAAGCAAGACCTATTAACTTGAAATATACCCAGTTCATGTGGGGTTACAAGCCTGAAAATAATACTTCTAACAGTCTTGTATTATATGCTATCCGTGGAAATATCACTCAGAAAGCACCAGTGGACGGTGCTGTAGAATCTGCAAATATCAATTATGACCAGTTAGGTCGTATTGTAGTAGATATGCAGATGGATTCTCAGGGTGCTCGTGATTGGAAGGCAATGACCGAGAAAAACAAAGGAAAAGTAGTTGCTGTTACACTGGACAATAGAGTCTATACTGCGCCAATGGTAAGTAATGTGATTCCAGATGGTAGAACACAGATTTCTGGAAACTTCACTCAAGAAGAAGCCAAAGATCTTGTAGATGTACTTGGTGCTGGTAAACTTCCTGCCGGAGCAAAAATTGTTCAGGCAGACGTTGTAGGTCCATCTCTTGGAGCGGAATCTATCAATGATGGTATTATGTCATTCCTTATTGCATTTGCAATTATCATAGTTTACATCATTTTCTATTATGGTGGTGCAGGAGTCTATGCAGTTATTGCAATGACTATCAACTTATTCTACATCTTCGGAATTATGGATTCTGTGGATGCTACTCTTACGCTTCCAGGTATCGCTGGTATTGTATTGTCTATGGCAATGGCGGTGGATGCGAACGTAATCATCTACGAAAGAACCAAAGAAGAATTATTCCTTGGAAAAGGAATTATGGAAGCATACAAAGATGGTTTCAAACATGCAATTTCAGCAATTATCGATGGTCACGCTACTACTTTTATTACAGCTTTGATTCTTTATGTATTCGGAACTGGACCTATCAAAGGTTTTGCGGTAACGTTGATGATTGGATTGATAATGACATTGTTTACTTCTGTATTATTATCAAGAGTGATGATCTTCAGCAGATTAGAAAAAGGAAAATCTCTTTCTGTTTGGACTGCACCAACTAAAAACTTGTTCAGAAATACTTGGATCGATTTCATTGGAAAGAGAAAATGGTCATATATCGTTTCTGCAATATTGATGGTAATTTCAATTGCTTCTATTGCGATTAATGGTTTCAAATATGGTATTGACTTTACAGGAGGACGTAATTATGTGGTGAGATTCGAGAAGCCAGTTGATGCAAATGTTATTGAAGAAAATATTGCTAAATTGATGAAAACTACAGATGGTAAAAATGAATCTGTAGAAGTTAAAACTTTTGGTAACTCTTCTCAATTGAAGATCACAACAGATTATTTAATTGATGACGAGTCTTTGGCAGCTGACCAAAATGTAGAACAAAAAATCTACGAAGGTCTTAAACAAGATTTACCTGCAAATATGAGTTTAGCAGATTTTAAATCGGCAGACAAAGGACACGCGGGAATTGTTTCTTCAACAAAAGTAGGACCTACGGTTGCTGATGATATTACAACACATGGTATTTTAGCCGTTGTTGCATCATTGATTGGTATCTTTATCTATATTTTGGTAAGATTTGACAAATGGCAGTTCTCTCTTGGAGCGGTTGCAGGTCTATTCCATGATACAGTGGTGATTTTGGGTGTTTACTCATTGTTCTACAAAGTGATGCCATTCAACATGGAGATCAATCAGGATTTCATCGCTGCGATTTTGACGGTAATAGGTTATTCGATTAACGATACCGTAATCATCTTCGACAGAATTAGAGAATACCTACGTGAGAAAAAAGCATTGACATTAGCAGGATTATTTGATGATTCAATTTCAAGTACACTTGGTAGAACATTCAACACATCATTCACTACGATTTTGGTAATCCTTGCGATTTTTATCTTCGGAGGAGATAACTTGAGAGGATTTATGTTCTGTTTATTGATTGGTATTGGATTCGGTACTTATTCATCTATTTTCATCGCATCAGCTACGGCTTATGACTTCCTGAAAGGAAAAAAGAAAGAAGATAAGGTATCAGGTAAATCTTCTGTCAGCAATGCTGAAATAGCTAGCTAGATTTTTCTTGGAAATATATAATGAAAAGCCCTCAATCACTTGAGGGCTTTTCATTATTTGTAGTATTGAAAGGATTCTATATTGATGTTATAATGATTTAATAAGTTCAGCTAAGCTTACATTCCAACTAAATAGATTAACAGTTCTTTTATTGATAACTTCAATAGCTCCTTGTTGAATACATTAATAGCCTTGTATTGAACATATCAATAGCCACCTGTTGGCAATATCAATAACCACGTATTGAACATTTTAATTATTCTAAGCTGGTTCTTCATTTTATATAAGGGTTGAGTTAATATTAGTGTATGGTAATTTATGAAATCTTTATAATTCTTAATGATTACAATTACATCGGATCTATTTCTAAAATTAAAAAAATACTATCTTCGCAGCTATGAAAACAAATCAAAAATCTGCTGCTATTGGTTTTATATTTATCACATTACTGATAGATATTACTGGTTGGGGTATCATCATTCCTGTAGTTCCAAAACTGATTGAAGAACTCATTCATGCTGATATTAGCGAAGCGGCCAAATATGGTGGATGGCTGAGTTTTGCTTATGCTTTTATCCAATTTGTTTTCTCTCCAATGGTCGGAAATCTTAGTGATAAGTATGGACGAAGACCAATCATATTACTATCACTCTTTGGATTTTCAGTAGATTATATTTTCCTGGCTTTATCGCCTAATATTTGGTGGTTGTTTATAGGTCGTATCATTGCAGGGATTACCGGAGCAAGTGTTACAACCGCAAGTGCGTACATCGCCGATATCTCTACTGATAAAGACCGAGCAAAGAATTTTGGATTGATAGGTGCTGCTTTTGGATTAGGTTTTATTATTGGACCTGTATTGGGTGGTGTTTTGGGACATTATGGTTCCAGAGTTCCATTTTATGCGGCGGCGGTTTTGTGTATGATTAATTTTATCTACGGGTATTTCATTTTGCCGGAAAGTTTGGACAAAGAAAATCGTAGAGAATTTGATTGGAGAAGAGCGAATCCTATTGGTTCTTTAAAATTACTTAGAAAACATCCTGAGATTTCAGGTTTAGTGATCTCCCTGATTTTGATCTATATCGGCGGACATGCTGTACAGAGTAATTGGAGTTTTTATACAATGTACAGATTCAATTGGGATGAGAGAATGGTTGGGATTTCTCTTGGTGTTGTAGGCTTGATGGTTGGGTTGGTTCAAGGATTATTAATCAGATGGATCAATCCAAAAATTGGTGACAGAAAGAGCATTTTCTATGGATTGTTATTGTATTCGTTCGGGATGCTGTTATATGCCTTTGCAAGTGAAGGCTGGATGATGCTGGTGTTTACAATTCCGTATTGTTTAGGCGGAATTTGCGGTCCGGCTCTTCAATCGATTATTACCAAAAATATTCCATCCAATGAACAAGGGGAATTGCAAGGTGCATTAACTAGCTTGATGAGTGCGACTTCTATTATTGGACCACCGCTGATGACGAATCTGTTCTACTATTTCACGCACAAGGAAGCACCTTTCCAGTTTCCGGGAGCACCATTTTTCTTGGCATTTCTGTTGTTTATGGTGAGCATATATTTTGTTTATACCAATTTTAAAGGCAAGAAACAGAATTAGAAATTTGCTTAATGATTTTTACCATTTTTAAACAGGCTGAAATAATTTTTCTTTTTATGATAAAATTATGATAACCAAATGTCTGTTAGGTTTATAATCTTTCTTAATTTTGTAAAATGGAATTGAGTTTAGGCGAAATGCTGATGATTGCTTTGGCAATTGTTGTTTTATTCGGACCAGATAAATTACCCGAGATTGCAAGAGGTTTGGGGCAAGGTGTGCGCAAGATGCGCGGGGCCGTGGATGATATCAAATCAGAAATAATGAAGGAAGCAGATAATCCCATCTCCGATATCAAAAAAGAGATAGATAAAGTAAAGCAATCTGCTCAAGAATTTAATCCAATGGCGGAGATAAAGAATCAATCAATTCTAAAAGAAGAAACTCCCAAAATAGACCTTTCTGAAGACGATTCCCACGAAGGTCCCGTAAGCCGTTAAACTATGAATGAACTGATTTCTCTGGACCAGCAGCTCCTTTTATTTCTCAATGGTTTGGGAAGCTCTACATTCGATCCGTTTTGGCTTTTGGTTACAGGAAAATGGTTTTGGATACCGTTTTATGTGATTTTACTTTATCTTGTTTACAAAGCTGTTCCTCGTAAAAAATTAATTTTTGTTCTCATTTTTATCGCTATCGGAATCACAATTTCAGACCAATTGGCAAGTGTTTTCAAACACGGCATCGAAAGACTGAGACCTTGTCAGGATCCATTAATTATGGAAAAAATGAGAATGGTAATCTGTGGTGGGAAATATGGTTTCTATTCTGCACATGCGTCCAGTTCTTTTTTCTTGGTTAGTTTTCTGACAATCCTGATTGGAAAAAACTATAAGTATCTTCCATATATCCTGGTTTTTTGGGCGTGTATAGTGTCTTATAGCAGGATTTATGTTGGTGTTCATTATCCGGGCGATGTTGCATTTGGTGCAGCAGTCGGTTTTCTTTTGGGCGGTGTTTTGGCCAATCTTACGAAGAAAGTTTTAGCAAAAAAATAGATTAATTTTTAGGAACTGTTTTCCATTAGTAGTTTATCCTGAGCTTGTTGAAGGGTTATATCTTTTCCTTTTTTAGCAAAAATAGAAAAAGGATGCCACTGCTATCGGGGCTTGATTCGGAAAGGCTTCGAGAGCCTCAGCCTGACAACAATTAACAATCACCACCTAACAACCGTCAACCATTGTTAATCATTATGATAAGGCTTCCCTTGCAGAATTGTAGCTGCCCTATAAATCTGCTCCACAAAAAATAACCGGATCATCTGATGAGTGAAAGTCATTTTTGATAATGATATTTTTTCGTTGGCGCGTTGATAGATTTCCTCAGAAAACCCATAAGCACCGCCAATCAGAATATTAACTTTCTTCACAGAGCTTCCCATCCAGAAATCGATTTTTTCGGAGAATTCCCGACTTGTGAATTGTTTGCCTTTTTCATCTAAAAGAATAACCAAATCAGAAGAGTCAATCTGATTTTGAAATAATTTAGCTTCCTCTTTTTTCAGTTGGTCAGAACTTAGATTTTTGGCATTTTTAACATCCGGAATTTCAATGAGCTCAAAGTTCCAGTGTTTTGGGATTCTGGGCAGATAATATTTGGTAAGAGAAACAATTTCTTTATCATCTGTCTTCCCGATGCAAATCAAATTAATACGCATTTACTATATTTGTGAGGCAAAGATAAATGAATGGCAAAAAAATTACAGCGTTTTTTCCTCAAAATCAAAAACTTTTTCGACGGGATTCATATACCGGGTTTGGGAATTTCCCTTTGGAAGATGTTCACGATTTATACAGACGCGGTTTTCAAAAATCCTTTGGGAAGACAGGCTGCAAGTATTTCGTGGAGCTTTTTTCTAAGTCTTTTCCCGATGATTCTGTTCTTGTTATCGGTTTTGCCATATATGCCGCATTACGACAAACTTCAGTTTTACATCTTCGAGGTTTTGATGCCAAGAGTTTTTCCGTCACATATGCAGAGCGATGTTACGGGCTATATACAGACCAGCTTGATTCCAAATATGAAGTCGATAAGTACTTTAACGATTTTATTTTCTTTTGTTTTTGCAACCAATGGCTGTTTTACATTCATCAACGGATTCAATAGAAATACCGAATTGAAAAGAGGTTTTGTAAAAGAATATGCATTGGCGATGTTGGTTACAATTTCCTTTTTGACCTTGGTTTTTCTTTCGATTTTCGGGATCTATTACAGCGAAGTTGTTCTCAAGCTTTTTACTCCGACTTATGATATTGGCTGGTTTACGAAGAACCTTACGAAGATTATTGGATTCATTTCCTTTCCATTGTTTTATCTTGTTTTGTTGACGCTTTTCTATTGGGTTGGCTGTCTTAAAATCACAAGGCTTAGAGAAGCTTTTCCGGGAGCTGTTTTGACAACTGTTTTATTTGTTTCATTGACTTATTTCTTTGCAATCTATGTTGCTAATATTGCAAGATACAATGTTTTGTATGGTTCCATCGGCTCTATTATTTTGGTAATGGTTTGGATTAATGTCAATGTTTTTCTTGTCCTGATGGGAAATGAGCTTAATCTTGCAATTAAGAAGGTAAAACTGGAAAAATTGGTAAGAGATGAGATGAACTCAGATTTAGCTGAATCTTAGTTTGTTTTTAGTTTCAAAACAGAATATCCGACAATTCCAGATAAAATCGAAGCAAACAAAATACTAATTTTAGCAATTTCTTGATTTTCAGTTTGATTTGGAAAAGCTAATAATGACACGAAAATAGACATTGTAAATCCAATTCCTGCTAAAAATCCAACGCCAATCATTTGTTGCCATTTTGAAAAAGCGGGGAGTTCGCTCCATTTTAGTTTAACAACAATCCAAGAAAATAGATTGATTCCAATAATTTTTCCTGCAAATAATCCTGCAATAATTCCTAAACTCAATGGATTAACGAAATGAGCAAAAACCTCTGATTGGAAAGTGATATTCGTATTAGCCAAAGCAAATAATGGCATTATTACAAAACTAACCGGAATGTGGAGTTTCTGTTCTAATTTTTCTAATGGAGAAATGATAACATCAGAAGTATTTGTTGGGATTGTAAATGCTGAAATTACGCCTGCAATCGTAGCGTGAATCCCGGAATGATGCATAAAATACCAAAGAAATAATCCCGGAATTAAATAAAATAAAAGATTTTTGATTCCGGTTTTGTTTAAAATAATCAGAAGCATTGTAATTGCTCCGCAAATTCCCAAAGAAATCCAATCGATAGAATCAGTATAAAACAATGCAATCACGACTATCGCTCCCAAATCATCTACAATTGCTAATGCACTCAAAAATATTTTGAGAGAATTTGGAACGCTTTTCCCAAGCAACGAAATGATTGCCAAGGAAAAAGCAATGTCAGTTGCCATCGGAATTGCCCAACCGTTTTTATACTCTGAATTATAATTGAATGCGAAATAAATCACCGCTGGAATCAACATTCCGCCAAGTGCGGCGAAAATCGGGAGACTGGCTTTTTTGATGTCAGACAATTCACCTTCCAACAATTCTCGTTTGATTTCTAATCCAACTAAAAGAAAAAAAATGGCCATCAATCCGTCATTAATCCAGACAGAAACGGAATAATTCAAATGAAAAAGCTCAGTCCCAATATTGAAATTGAGCAGATTTTGAAAACTTTCCGAAAGAGAACTGTTTGCGATGCTTAATGAAATCAGTACGCAGATAATCAGAACTATCCCGGAGCTTTTGCTGTTATGAAAAAACTGTTGAAAGTATTTTGATAAAATCATTATAAGCGCTTCACTTTAGAAACTCCTTTGATTGCTTTCAGTTGTTTGAAAGTTTCTTCAAGCTGACTTTTATTTTTAACCTCAAGGGCGATGTTTCCTGTGAAAATTCCATCATTCGATGCAATGCTCATGCTCTTCATGTCCATGTTCATAGAACCACTGATGACAGCTGTGATGTCATTAATCATACCAATTCTGTCAATGCCTTCAATCTCGATTTTGATTCTGTTTTTGAAGCTTTCTGCGTTGACCCATTTTGCCTGCAGAACACGATAATCGTAATTGGCTCTTAAGTTGATTGCGTTAGGACAACTTTCGTTGTGGACTTTGATTCCGTCTGAGATAGTAATGAATCCGAAAATTTTGTCACCTGGAATTACGGTACAACATTTGGCAAAAGAATAATTCAGTTTTTCTTCATCTTTTCCAAATACAATCATATCCAGATTGGAGTCCACTTTTTCAATGTATTCTTCTTTCGGAGAAGTTTTTCTAAAACGGTTGAAGATGTTGCTGAGGATACTTTTTTTATCAGAATATCTTTTAATATCACCAATGTCGAAAGTTCCGTTTTGGAAACCTAAAAATAAATCCTGAGAAGTTTTCAGATTAAGGAATTTCTGTAATCCGTTAATCTCATCATCATTGAAATTCAGTTTTGCGTGACGCATTTTTCTTTGGAGAATTTCTTTCCCTTCCGCAGTATTTTGATTTTTTTCAGAATTAAGGATGTTCTTGATTTTGGACTTGGCTTTTGAAGTCACCACAAAATCCAGCCAGTCCGCTTTAGGCTTTTGATTCTGAGAAGAAAGAATGTCAATCTGGTCACCGTTTTGAAGAACATAGCTTATCGGAACCAATTTTCCATTGATTTTTGCACCAAGACATTTTGTTCCCAAATCTGAGTGAACCGAAAAAGCAAAATCCAAAGCAGTTGCTCCGGTCGGTAAAATTTTGATTTCTCCTTTTGGTGTGAAAACAAAAACCTCTTTGGAATAAAGATTTAATTTAATATTATCAAGAAGTTCTGATGTTGAGAGGTTTTGTTGTTGTTCCAAAACATCACGAATCTCAGAAACCCAATTTTCAAATCTTTGGTCGTCGGTATTTTTACGATAGCCTTCTTTGTATTTATAATGTGCAGCGACTCCTTTTTCTGCAATCTCGTTCATTCTTTCGGAACGGATTTGGACTTCAATCCATTTTTTATCCGGACCCATTACAGTCAAGTGAAGACTCTCATAACCGGTTGACCTTGGCTGTGAAATCCAGTCACGCATTCGGGAAGGATTACTTTGATAAAGGTCTGTTACGATAGAATAGATTTTCCAGGCTAAGAATTTCTCATTTCTTGGGTCGGATTTATAAATGATTCTAATGGCATAATTATCATAAACTTCTTCAAAAGTCACGTTCTGCTTCTGCATTTTTCGATAAATCGAACTGATAGCTTTTGCGCGTCCTTTGATGGTGAAGTTGAGATTTTCTTCTTTTAACTGCTCAGAAACTTCTTTGGTGAATTCTTCCACATATTTTTCACGAACTTCTTTTGCGGTTTCTAATTTTGCAAGAATCTCGTTGTAAATATCAGGATTATTATATTTTAGAGATAAATCTTCAAGTTCTGACTTGATAGAGTAAAGTCCAAATCTGTGGGCTAACGGCGCATAGATGTAAGCTGTTTCTGCAGCGATTTTTTTCTGCTTTACAGGATGCATGCTTTCCAAAGTTCTCATATTGTGCAATCGGTCTGCAATTTTTATGAGAATAACCCGGAAATCTTCTGAAAGTGTGAGTAGGAGTTTTCTGTAATTTTCAGACTGAACAGAGATGTTCTGCTGATTCATTACAGAGATTTTTGTCAATCCGCTAACGATGTCTGCAATGGTTTTTCCGAAGATTTTATTAAGGTCTTCGTATGTATATTCTGAATCTTCTATGACATCGTGGAGCAGGGCACAGGCAATACTGGTTGCTCCCAAACCAATCTCGTTTGCAACGATTTTTGCAACTTCTATCGGGTGATAAATGTAAGGTTCGCCGGTTTTTCTTCGCTGGTCTTTGTGGGCATCCAAAGCAATATCAAAGGCTTTTCTGATAAGTTTGTTCTGCTCCTCGTCCAGCGTTCGGTAAGTGTTAGATATGAGGTCTTTATATCGTGCAAGGATTTCCTTGTTTTCTTTCTCTAAATCGTAAATCATCTAAATCATGTAAATGAATAACGAATATACTAAAAAATCCAAAAAAAGTCAAGGGGAATCTTACGGTTTGAAGTATTCTATTATGGATTTTAATAAAACTATAAAAATTGATTTTATTTAATTAAGTGTGTTTTTAAAATAGGGGTATTGTTGATTTATTTTATATAAAAATTATAATTACCCCTATTAATTTTATATATTAGTGTTTTAAAAACATAAAATATAACTATGGAAGAAGGTTTTTTGAGTGGTTATCCGGCAATAAATGATATTTATGATGAGATGATGTCCGATAATGTAGTGAGAAATCATTATCGGGATTTTGTGACTGGTTTTTCCAAGTTTGATGTTTCTGAGATGGACCAGAAAAATGACCTTGCGAAGAAACTGTTTATGACGCAGGGAATTACTTTTACGGTTTATAATGATGGTGAAGGGATTGAAAAGATTTTTCCTTTTGATGTGGTTCCAAGGATTATTCAGTCATCGGAATGGGAATTTATACAGAAAGGAATCAAACAAAGGCTAAAGGCGCTCAATATTTTTCTAAAAGATGTTTATCATCAGCAATTCATTATAAAAGATGAAGTTTTGCCTTCGTCTTTGGTTTATACTTGTCCTAATTATCTTCGCGAAATGATAAATGTAGACGTGCCGTTTGATATTTATACACACATTAGCGGAATCGACCTTATCCGAGATTATGACGGGAGTTATTACGTTTTGGAAGATAATCTCAGAACGCCTTCCGGAGTGAGTTATATGCTCGAAAACCGGAAAATGAGCTACCGGCTTTTTCCTAATATTTTGCCTAATATAAAGGTTAAACAAGTTAATATCTACCCTGATTTATTAATAAAAAATCTATTATCATTTGGTCGTCAAATCAGTGCGAAACCAAATGTGGTTTTATTGACGCCGGGCATTTTCAATTCAGCTTATTTTGAGCATACAACTTTAGCCAGATTGATGGGAATCGAATTGGTGGAAGGTCGTGATTTGGTAGTTCAAAATCATCAGGTTTATATGAAAACGACAAAAGGACTCAAAAAAGTAGATGTCATTTACAGAAGAGTAGATGATGAATTCATTGACCCGTTGGTTTTTCGTCAAGATAGTGTTTTGGGCGTTCCGGGATTGTATCACGCTTATAGAAAAGGAAATGTCATTATCGTGAATGCGATGGGAAATGGTGTTGCGGATGATAAAGCGATTTATTCTTACGTTCCGGATATGATTAGATATTATTTGGGTGAAGAACCGATTCTGAAAAGTGTTCCAACTTACCGAATGGAAAATATGGACGAAAGAAAATATACCATAGAAAATATGCACAAAATGGTTGTTAAAAAAACCAATGAAAGTGGCGGTTACGGGATGTTAATCGGAGACAAAGCTACCGACGAAGAAATCGCTGAATTCACAAAACAAATCAACCTGAATCCTAGAAGTTATATTGCTCAACCAATCATTAAACTTTCGACAGCACCTTGTTATATCAATGGAGTTTTGCAACCGAGAAGAGTTGATTTGAGACCTTTCGCATTATACGGTCCAGATGGAATTGACATCGTTCCAGGCGGATTAACAAGAGTTGCGCTGAAAGAAGGCTCAATCGTGGTGAATTCCTCTCAAGGTGGAGGTTCTAAAGATACTTGGGTTGTTGATTAATTATAAATTATTAATGATGAATTATAAATGACGTTGACAAAAATTTAATTAATAAAAGCTAAAACACTAATAAATAATGCTAAGTAGAGTTGCAGAAAATATATTTTGGATGAGCCGTTATATGGAACGGACCAATTTTCAGCTCAAAGTTTTTCATACGAGATATATTGCTTATCAGGATGGCGCTTCTGTAGAAAGTTGGGAGAATTTTTGCGAAGAAAATCAAATCGAAATCGATAATGATGATTACAGTTTTGGAAATCTGATTTCTAAAGCGCTTTTTGATATCAATAATGATTTGTCGATTGCCAGCAATATTTTCCGAGCGAGAGAAAATGCCAGAAGTGCGCAAGACCATATCAACAAGGATGTTTGGCAATGTCTCAATGATTTTCATCATCAGATGAAAGACCATTTTTTGTTTAGTCAATCCAGATATGGCGACCCAATCAGTGTTTTTGATGTTTTGGTAAAGCAATCGATGGTTTATTATGGTGTTATCGATAATTATGTGGCAAGAGATGAAGGTTATTGTTTTTTAGAGCTTGGAAAATATATAGAACGAATCCTGAATAGCATCAATCTAATCAGAAAACAATGGATTCTCTACGGCGAAGACCTTTTGGATAACGATTATTCTAACTGGCGATATTTTCTGAGTTCGGTAAGTGGTTATGATTTTTATCTTCGACATAATCTCGGAACGATGGAAAAAGAACGGATTTTTTATCAAATGATTTATGAACCACTTTTCCCGAATTCAATTACTTATTCTTTGAATGAATTAGACAAATTTGCAAAACAACTCAATTCTGGAGAACAAGGCGAAAGTGATGAAACGGTCGGCTTTTTCATTGGAAAATGTATTGCGAATGTACAATTTACAAGACATCCAAGAACACGTGAGGAAAAGATGCTTTTTCTTGCAAGAATAGAAAGTGATATTTACGAAATTTCAAATATTTTTAACCACCAATTTTTTGGTTTGGTTGTTTAACATAAGCAAATAGCTTTATTAATTTTATGCCGGTTTTCAACATTTTACATATTACGAGATACGAATATTCTTCTGCGGTTACAGACAGTGCAAACCAAATTATTTTGTCACCACTGACCAATGATTTCCAAGAAGTTATCGAACAAAAAATTTCTCTGTTCCCGAATTCTAACATCGATTATTATTATGATTATTTTACCAACAGAATTGGTGTTTTTACGATTGTAGAACCACATCATTTTTTGGAAATCAAAGTCGAATTGGTTGTAGAAACGTTTCCGATAGAATTGCCGGTCATCAATCTGAATGTTGAAGAGCAATGGCAAATCGTGAAAGAACAATCAACACAGTTTCCTTACATCGATTTTGTAAGACAGGAAAATATTAATAATAAAGAAGAGATTCTGTCCACGATAAACTCTGTAGCAACTTCAGATTTGTCTGTGATGGAAACGACAACGGCTTTGTCAACTTACATTTATGAAAATTTCACTTACAGACAAGGGATTACGGATTTTGAGACAGAGATAGATGAGATTTGGGAACTGAAAGCCGGTGTTTGTCAGGATTTTGCACATTTGCTTTTGGGAATGCTGAGAATGTTGGGTGTTCCTTCGAGATATGTCAGCGGATACATCAGTCCGAGCAATCAGGAACTGAGAGGTGAAGGTGCAACGCACGCCTGGGTGGAAGTTTTCATTCCGGGTTACGGCTGGCTTGGCAACGACCCGACGAATAATTGCTGGGTGAGCGACCGGCATATCAAGATTGCGGTGGGAAGAGATTTCAAAGATTGTACGCCCGTGAAAGGAACTTACAAAGGAACATCCAGTCACAAATTGGGAGTTTCAGTAATCATTACGACCGATAAAACCAAAAATCTAAACGAAGTTCCTAAAGTTCCAATGTATATCAGAGAAAATAATCCGTCGATTGAAGAGATTTTACCTCAAAGTAATTCTTACCGGATGTTTTTGGAAATGCAACAGCAACAACAGCAGCAACAATAGTTTGTATATTTGGAATCGAATTTTCTGTATGGATTTTTTGAAGAAATTATATAAAATATTGATTCCGTTTTACACCTTGTTTTTACTTTATCTGATGTTTTTCGGATTTGGGAGAAGTCAGTATGATATTAACATTGTAAGGTTGATTCCGATGTTTTCAACAGTTGGTTTTGTTAAGCAAACAATTCTTTGGAAAACGATTATCATTAATATTTTCGGTAATATACTGATGTTTGTTCCATTTGGATTTTTAGGAATTGTCTTTCCGAAACTCAACAATTTTTGGCTTCTGATTCTGGACTTTCTTTTCGTAATTATTTTGATAGAAAGTCTTCAATACTTCACAAGATTAGGTGTTTTCGACATTGATGATGTGATTCTGAATACAGTTGGTGCTGCGATTGGCTTTTGGATTTATAAGTTGTTTGACAAAAAGTTTCATTCTCGCAGATTTTTTTGATTTAACTGATTTTCAAATTAAATTTGCTCTATCTGCAAAATCAGCGAGATGAATTATACTAAAGTTATAAGTAATCTTATTGATAAGGATTCTTAGTATGAACTTCCATCCATCTTGCAGGCTCTTTGATACTGCTCCATCCAAATTTTTTATAAAGCTCGTGAGCATCAGCCGTTAGCAAAATCCACCTTCTCAAACCCTGTAATTCAGGATGATTCATAATGTTTTCCATTAATGATTTTGATAAACCAAGGCCACGAAATTCATCTAAAATAAATACATCTCCCAGATAAGCAATCGTCGTAAAATCTGTAATCACTTTTGCAAATCCAATTTGCTTATCCTGATAAAATACGCCAAAACAAAAAGAATTAGCAACCGATTTTTCAACAATTTCTCTTGGAATGCCTTTTGCCCAATAAGATTCTTCCGACAAATAACGATGGATGGTTTCTATGTCCATTTGGGATTTGTCAGTAGAAATATAGAAGTCTTTTTTGTTGTACATTGTTATGAATTTAATTCCTTCGCTCTGTTTTCCGCCGCCAAGATTCCTTTTTTCAGGATTGATTTCAACTCGTTTTCCTCGAAGGTTTTGAGAGCCGCTTCCGTTGTTCCGCCTTTTGAAGCGACATCTTTTATCAATTCTTCCAAAGATTTATCAGAATTATTAATGAGATGATATGCGCCTAACATGGTCTGCTTTACGAATAACTTCGAAAGATTTTCATCAATTCCCATTTCGGTTCCGGCTTTTATCATGGCATCGATGATGTAATAGAAATAAGCTGGTCCGCTTCCGGAAAGTGCAGTTACACCATTCAAAAGACTTTCGTCTTCCAAATAAACAGAACGTCCTGTTGAATTCAGTAAACGCTCAACGTTCATCAATTCTGAGAAAGAAATCCCTTCTGCTGCAGTGTAGCCTGTGATTCCCATCCCGAGAAGAGTAGGAGAGTTGGGCATTGCTCTTACGACGGATTTGTGGTTCAGAAGTTTTTGGATTTTCTCAATCGAGATGCCTGCCATTATTGATAAAATCATTGATTTTTCAGAAATATTGAAAGGTAAATTCTCTGCTACAAACCCGAAATCCTGCGGTTTCACAGCAATAATAATAAGGTCAGCTTCCAGATTTTGAATTTCATCAAAAGACGAGATTTCTGATTCTGGAAATAGTGTTCTTATTTTATCTTTTTTGTTTTCGTTTCTTGTGATGAGGTGTAGATTTTGCGGTTTTATCAATTCATATTTCAAAAAAGATTTTGAAAATGACAAACCCATATTTCCTGCTCCTAAAACGGCTATTTTCATTCGTGTTTTTATATTGATTATTTAGCAATTATTTTCATCAACATCGCAAGAATCACCTTCGCTTACAATGTTGATTTTTGAATTATTTTCTAAAAATTCAGACAAACTTTTCTCTAAAACTTCAGCAAATAAATGGGTTGGCTGAGCTCCGGAAATTGCATATTTTCTATCAAAAACAAAAAATGGAACGCTATTAATACCAAGCGACGCTGCTTCTTCGATATCATTGTTTACCAATTCTGTTAATTCAGGAGATTGAACTGCAGTTTCGATTTCTTCTTTTGTGAAACCTAATTTCTCTCCGATCTCTGACAGAACTTCAACATCATCAATATTCTTTCCAAGGATGAAATAAGCTTCGAACAGAAGTTCTTCCATTTCGTTAGCTTGACCTTTTTCCTTTGCGAGTTGAACCAATATTTGACTTTTGAAAGAATTGGAAACTTTCACTTCATCAAAATTGAAATCGATTCCTGCATTTTTTCCTATTTGAATCAGGTTTTCGTGCATTTTGATTGTCTCTTGTAACGAGTGTCCTTTGATATCGGAAAGATATTCATAATGATTTCTGCTGAGGTCGGTTTTCATTTTTGGGTCGAGCTGGAAAGAATGCCAATTGACTTCAATCTTATCATTTTGAGTAAAATTCTGAAGTGCTTTTTCAAAATTTTTCTTTCCAATAAAACAAAACGGACAACGTGTGTCACTCCAAATATCTACTTTCATTTTTTTGATTTTAAATATTTTCTAAAGGTCTTAGAATAATTATCATTAAAGTTAACGAGTTCTATGCTTTTAAAAGAAATCTCATCAGGTTTTTTATAAATTTTCCCTGCAACATCATAGTTTTGGATGGTGACAGATTTCTCATTCACATCCAGAATTTTACCAATTGAGAAAAATCCGATTTTCTTTTTTCGACTTTCTACGATGCAGTGGAAATTTTGTTTTTTAATAGATTTGAAAAGCGATTCAAAATCTTTTAAAGAAGTATTATCAACGATTTTTTGATTGAATTTAATTAAGCCTTCTTCTGCAAAAATCATTTTAGAAACCTTATCAAATTTGTTGTGACGAATACTTTTTACTCTTTCGTAAGGGACAATTTTGGTTCCTGCTAATGAGAAATCATAAGTTTCCTCAATCATCAAAAATTCATCAGAATATTTGACAATAAATCCAAATATCGAGGATTCGTCTTTGAGAATCACTTTTACAAAATTGACTTTTTCAATATGCTTCCGGATGATTTTTTTGAATTCTTTTTCTGATAAATCTGCCATATCTGTTTTGATTTCTAGTTATTAAAATTCAATCATTCGAATTTTTTTCTAAATGATATTCACTTCCCGTTCCAGTTCAATCCCGAATTTTTCTTTGACTGAATTGATGATTTCTGTTGAAAAATCGAAAATTTCTTTTCCGGTTGCATTTCCGGTTGCATTGATGATGACCAAAGCCTGCAACTTATGAGAAGCTACATTTCCAATTTGTTTGCCTTTCCAGCCGGCTTGTTCAATCAGCCAACCTGCAGGAACTTTCACAAAATCTCCATTCGGATAACCTTGTATATTTTCGAATTTTAACTTTAAAGCTTCAAATTGCGAAAGTGGAATTGTAGGATTTTTGAAAAAACTTCCGGCATTTCCAATCACTTTTGGGTCGGGTAATTTACTTTGTCTGATGTTGATCACTGCTTTCGAAACATCCTGAATTGTAGGATTACTGATTCCAAGGTTTTCCAATTCAGCTTTGATGGCGCCGTATTCCACATCAATTTTGTGGTTTGTTGTTGTAAGTCGGAAAGTAACTTCCAGAATCACATATTTTCCTTTCCCTTCTTGCTTGAAAATCGAATCTCTGTAACCAAATCTGCATTGTTCAAGATTGAAAATTTCTATCAATGAAGATTCTTCGAGAGCCTCAGAATGACATTCATTTAATTTTTCAAGATTCAGAACTTTGCAGCTTTCAAAAATGTCTTTTATTTCTGTTCCATAAGCACCAATATTCTGCATTGGAGAGGTTCCTACATTTCCGGGAATCAAAGACAGATTTTCCAATCCGCCATAATTTTTTTCCAGACAATACATCACGAACTGATGCCAGTTTTCACCGGCTTTTGCGGTAACCAAAACCTGATTCTCATCAATGATTTCTTCATTAATTCCTTTCAAATTCAACTGAATGGCCAATCCGTCAAAATCCTTTGTCAAAAGAATATTACTTCCTCCGCCAATAAACAGAAGACGGAGAGTTTGAGTGTTTGAGAATTTGAGTGTTTCTATTAATTTTTCAATAGAAGTGATTTCAGAAAAATACTGGGCTGAAGCTTCCACTCCGAATGTGTTGAAAGGTTTTAAAGAAAAATTTTCCTGCATTACTATTTATATTGGGAGAGCAGATTATTAAGATTGTTTTTTAATTTTTCTAATTGTTTATAGTTCTGTGTATCTTCAGATGCGTTGAAAATTTCATATTCCTTATCTTTTGTAACAATACTGAAAATCTCATCGTGCCCGTCATAAACACCTTTTCTTGCTCCGTTTTGTGTTTTGTCTAAAACCGAAATATCCAAACCTGAAACGAGTTTTTCCCAATCTTTTGAATTGATTTTTTTGTTAAACTTAGGATAATCTGTCATTCTTCCGCCTGCTGAAGAAGTTATTAAAGAATCTTTTGTTGCGGTAACAGATGTGAATCCGCCTCGTCCATAAGTGTTTCTGAAGGTTATAGATTCTATCGTTGAATTCTGAGCGACTGTCTTACAACTGATTAAGAGCGTTACAAAAGCCGATGCAATTAGTACTGTTTTAAATAATTTCATCATTTTGGATTTTATGATTGGTGTAAATTTAATGATAAAGCCACATAGAATTTTAATTTTAATAGATTTTAAAACTATTTTCTATGTGGTTTTTTAAAAGAACTGAGTTTGAAATTAATTCAAACCAAATTCGTTCCTGTATTTTTCTATCGCATCTTTCAAAAGCTCGACACTTCTTTTTAGGTCTTCCTGCTTCAAAACATAAGCGATTCTTACTTGTTTTTTTCCTAACTCCGGATTGCTGTAAAAGCCTCCCATTGGTGCAACCATTACAGTCTCATTATTATTAGAATAACTTTCTAAAAGCCACTGCGCAAATTTGTCAGAATCATCCACAGGTAATTCTACACCGCAGTAGAAAGCTCCTTTTGGTTTTGGGCAAATCACGCCTGGAATCTCATTCAATAATTCTACCAAAAGATTTCTTCTGTTCGTATATTCCTCTCTCACTTTAGCAATATATTCCGCATCGTTTTTATGAGCTGCAGTTGCTGCAATCTGCCCCAAAAGAACTGGACTCAGTCTCGCCTGAGCAAAAAGAATCGCAGCATCGTGAATCTTCTTAGAACGTGTAATCAAACAACCGATTCTTGCGCCACACATAGAATATCTTTTAGATTCTGAATCGATAACGATAACATTATCTGCTACTTCCGGAAATTCGAACATTGAGATTTGCTGTTCTCCATCGTAAACATATTCTCTGTAAACTTCGTCTGAAATAATCACAATGTCGTGTTTTCTTGCAATCTCAGCCAATTTTTGTAGTTCTTCTCTTGAATAAAGATAACCTGTTGGGTTTCCGGGATTACAAACGACGATTGCTCTGGTTTTATCTGTGATTTTTTTCTCAAATTCTTCAATTGAAGGCAAGGCAAATCCTGTATCAATCGTTGAAGGAACTGCTACAACGTTAATGTTAAAAGTTCCGGCAAATCCATTATAATTAGCATAATAAGGTTCCGGAATGATGATTTCGTCGCCGTCATCACAAAGTGTAGAAATGGCGAAATTCAAAGCTTCTGAACCTCCGTTGGTTACGATGAAATTATCAGGTGTTAAATCTGTAAATCCAAGAGAGTGATAATATTCTGTCAAAGCTTTTCTATACTCGATATTACCTTCTGATAAAGCATATTCCAAAACTTTGAGGTCGATGTTTTTTACAGCATTCAAAGCTGTTTCCGGAGTTTCGATGTCAGGCTGACCAATATTAAGATGGTAAACTTTGATTCCTTTTTGCTTTGCCTGTGTTGCAAACGGAACTAATTTTCTAACTGGAGATGCAGGCATATGCTGCGCTCTTTGCGATATTTTCGGCATTATTATTTGACTTTGGGATACAAAAATAAGCTTTAAATTTTCAATAAAAAAATTAGTATTTTTGATTTAAAATAATTGGATTTTATTTAATCGCAAAGGCGCTGGATTTTATAAATTATTGTGTTTTTAAGTCACCAATTTTTTTAAATAATGAAAACTTTGCGATAAACTTTAATAAATAATCATATGCAGATTTTTGTTGACACCATAGAAGAATACATTTCTCAGATTCCTGAAGAAAGACGAGATGCTTTTAGAAAGTTATTGGAAACGGTTGATAGTAATCTTCCAAAAGGCTTTCAACAAAATATGCAATACGGGATGGTCACTTGGTGTGTGCCTTTGGAAACTTATCCTGCGGGCTATCATTGTGCGAAAAATACACCGCTTCCTTTCCTCAGTGTGGCTTCTCAGAAAAACTTTGTAGCGTTTTACAATATGGGAATCTATGCTGAACCCAAAATTCTGGACTGGTTTGTAGAAGAGTTTCCGAAACATTCCAAGAAGAAACTGGATATGGGAAAATCTTGTATCCGATTCAAAAAAGTGGAAGATATTCCTTATGAATTAATGGGTGAGCTTTGTACGAAAATATCTGTGGATGAATGGATTGCGATTTATGAAAAGAATTTTAAAAAGTAATTTAGTTTACCTTATTTTTGCGCTGTTTTTTTTAACAAGTTGCAAAACCTACAATACTTCGATTTTGGAAAACGGTGATTTACTTTTTGTTCCTGCTGTAGAATCCGGACTGTCCGGAGCTATTAATAATGTGACACAGACAGAGAAAAAAACATCTTACGACCATATTGGAATAGTTAAAAAAGAGGCGCATCATCTCTACGTTCTTCATGCCTCACCAAAAGGCGGTTCTCAAAAACAAAAACTGAATCATTTCTTAAAAGAACAAATCAAATCCGGCCAAAAAATTGATGTTTATCGTTTAAAATCGGAGTTCCAATCATCAATTCCAAATTCTGTTTCGAAAGCTGAAACTTTGGTTGGAAAACCTTATAATTTCAATTATATTCTGGATGAACAATCTTATTACTGTTCAGATTTTGTTGAAAGAGCTTTTCGTGATAATAAGATATTCAAACTAGAGCCAATGACTTTTGTTGACCCGAAAACAGGAAAGACCAATGCGTTCTGGGAAAAATTCTATCAAGACAAAAACCTAAAAGTTCCAGAAGGTGAACCTGGTTGTAATCCGAATGGATTGGCAGCTTCGGAGAAATTATTCAAAGTTGGGGAAATTGAGTAAAATTTCTTTTAAAATTAATTCATACTGTTTTAGTATGAATTAAATATTTTTCTATCTTTGAATCTTAAAATTTACTATGGATATATTTGATAGAATTGAGAATAACCCGGGTCCTCTGGGAGAATACGCAACTTATGCAGACGGAGAATATATTTTTCCACAATTGGAAGGAGAGATTTCCACAAGAATGTTTTTCAAGGGTCGGGAGATGATTGTTTTCAGTCTCAATAATTACCTTGGATTGGCCAATCACCCCGAAGTGAGAGCGATAGATGCAGAATCGGGAAAAGATTTCGGGTTAGCGTATCCAATGGGTTCCCGAGCAATGACAGGACAAACGAAACATCATCTTGCACTCGAAAAAGAGCTGGCAGAATTTACCCGGAAAGAATCCTCATTATTATTGAATTTCGGATATCAGGGAATGTTTTCTTTGATCGATACATTATTGACCCGAAACGATGTTGTGGTCTATGATAGCGAAAGCCACGCCTGCGCGATTGACGGAATAAAATTGCATCGAGGAAAGAGATTTGTTTTTGCCCATAATGATATCGACAGTTTTGAAAAATCACTTCAAAAAGCCTCTAAAATCACAGCAGAAACTGGTGGGGGAATTTTAGTTTTGACAGAAGGTGTTTTCAGTATGAATGGTGAGCAGGGGAAATTGAGAGAAATTGTTGCACTCAAGAAAAGATATCCTTTCCGGCTGATTGTTGACGATGCACATGGTTTGGGTGTAATGGGAGAGAATGGAAGAGGAACCGGAGAAGAACAAGGTGTCCAGGATGATATCGATTTATATTTTTCAACATTTACCAAATCTTTTGCAGGTTTCGGAGCTTTTGTTTCCGGAAAAGCGAGTGTCATTAATTATATCAAATATAATATCCGTTCTCAGATTTTTGCAAAAGCATTACCCATTGCAATGGTTATCGGACTCAGAAAACGATTGGAGATTATCAAAAAAAGTCCTGAATTGAAAGACAGACTTTGGAATAACGTATTTAAAATTCAGAATGGACTTAGAGAACTCGGTTTTGATATTGGTCATACAAATACTTGTATTACGCCGGTTTTCATCAAAGCAGATACGATTGAAGCAACGTTGATTGTAAAAGAATTGAGAGAGGTTCACGGCATTTTTACGAGTATTGTGGTTTATCCTGTCATTCCTAAAGGATTGGTAATGCTGAGAATTATCCCTACAGCAGAGCATTCTGAAGAAGATATAGACCAATTGTTAATCGCTTTTGCAAGTCTTAATAAGAGAATAGAAAATACTCCAATGTTAACAAATAATGAATTTGTGTAAATTTAATTCATACTTATTTGGTGGGAATTAAATAATTTCTATATTTGCAATGTAATTAAAAGATAATGAAACAGATTTTCTCACAGATGGTGATGATGTGTAATACGAACTGAGGAGTGCGGTGAGAAAGCTATGACATAAAGCTTCATCTTACCGATGAAGCTTTTTTCATTTCAAATTTTTAAACAATGAGTCAGATTAATAAATACTATACAGACGAAAATATCGTAAGGTTGACAGCATTTTCAGTGATTGTTGTGACCACTGTATCTCTATTTTTTAAGTGGCCGTTTTTACTTTTGCTCTTAGTTTTTGATTTTATTATTAGAGCTTTAGGACAATCATTTTCTCCTTTAGCTCTTTTTTCAAAATCAATCTCGAAAATATTGAAACTTAAAAAGAAATCCATTTTTGCAGCACCTAAAAGATTTGCTGCAGCATTGGGAGCAGTTTTCACATTGCTGATTTTTTTATTAATAATCAATGGATTTTATGATGAAGCTTATATTACAGGATTTTTATTAATTATTCTGGCGAGTCTGGAAAGCTTTTTCAAAATCTGTGTGGGCTGTTACATTTATCAATTTATCGTTGTTCCAATTCAAAATAAAATTAAATAATACACCAAATACCAAAATACTACTATGATCTACAAACAAGAAACTACCGGCAACAATTTTCTTCCGAAAACCACGAGAGAAATCATCCTTGAAATAGAACTGAATGGAAAGATCAGATTCGATATATTACTTTATACGATTTACAATCATTATAATGTAAGTTACAAAATCGTAAATGCCAATATCGAATACCTGAATGGAAGTAACTTCGGAAACGTAAAACTTCTCCTGAATATCACACAAGACCAAATCAATAAGATAGAAAACTATCTGAATGAATACAGATTGCTAAACAGCAGAATAGATATTCTAAAAAAGGAAGCTTCTTAAACAGCTTCCTTTTTTATTTTTTTATTTTTAATAAACTCGGAGGGAGATACACCCGTTTTTTGTTTGAAGATTCTGTAAAAACTGGCTTTGGATTGGAAACCGCAGTCGTTCGCAATTGACATTATTGTGAATTTGGATGTGTCTCCTTCTTCAAATTTTTTGATGACCTCTGCAATTCTATAATCATTGATCAAATTATAGAAATTGGTATTGAGGTGTTGGTTCAAAAGTTCGGATAACTTTTTGTTGGAAATGCCAATGCTATCGGATAGGTCGGTGAGATTCAGTTCATCATTTAGAAATATTTTATCAACTTCCAGAACTCTGTTCAGCTTTTCTTTGATGGAATCTATCTCTTGTTTTGAAAAAATATCCAATTGTTTGATTGATGAATTTTTTTCCGGATTTTCAAGTGGTTGACCAATCTCATTATTATGTTGATCATTATTGAAGGCATTGTCATTTTCGATTTTTTGTAATAGAAAATCAGGCATAAGAATTCTGGACTGGAACATCCCTTTGTAACCCAAATATAAGTAGAATCCAACAAACAAAAAGGCAATGATCGTCCCGATATTCCATGGGATTTCTGGAAAGAACATTTCATAGACCGTACAAAGGGAGTCGACCACTATGATTATGAAAAGACCTATTATCAGTTGTCTGTACCAGCTGAGGTCATTTTTTTCCAACATAGAATAGTTCTCCTCGAAGACACTTTTAAGTTTTGCGAAAAAATTAAGCGTAATAATGATGTATGTCGCCAAGAACCCATTTTCCAATAGATTAAAATAAGGTTCTATTTTTATATAAAAATGATGAAATGGCGTAAGATAATCCGTAGCCATTGCTATAGACAAAGGAATGTTGAAACATACGAATACGACAAAAAAGGGAACAAGGTTCTTGAGAAGTGGTTGTATAATTTTCTTTTGTGGAAGGACGAGGGATTTGAGTAAAAATAATAGAATGGGGCCTAGCAAATATCCAACGCCGTGGCCGAAGAATACAGCAACAGAGCCTATTATATGTGAACGGTGCAAATATCCATAATAATATAAAAGAAAGAAAAAAGCATTGCCGAATAGAATGATAAGAAGAATCCGGGTAATGTCTCTACCGGATTTTATGAGGAAAAAAATCAACAAAAAAATAAAAAACATTCCGGCAATCAAACCGAAGTCAATGAGCATCTCCCAACTTTCCATACCGAAAATTAGAAAAAGTACAAGACTTTTGCAAATTTGATTGCCGGAATTTGATAAAATTTAATTTTTGATAATTTTTGTTTGATATTTTTTGCCGATTTTTAATATATAGTTTCCTTTTGGAAGAAGATTGATTTTTATCTCCTGCTTGCTATCCAAAACCCCGGTCAAAATTTCCCTGCCAACTAAATCATATATAATATATTTATTCCCAGACAGTTGTTCTTTTGATTTTAAATAGATCAAGTCTGATGAAGGATTTGGATAGATCAACCAATCAGTTTTTGAATTGATATCTTTGACATTAAGATTGGTTTTGTTGAGCTTCACAACATAGGAATCTCTGTAACCTCTTGAGAATATATGATAACTTCCATTTCCTGTCGGGTCAATATTGGCAAGGTCTGTGAAAGAGCCTCCAATGTACAGATTTTCATCAGCGTCCATAGCTGCACAATGTGTATCGATAAAATCGGAGCCGGCAAATAACTTCGCATCAACAAATTTCCCCTGCGAGTCCAATTTTGCAACAAAAGCGGTCATAAAATGATCTGTATTCTGTTCCAATTCGATCTCATCAAATTTGACATTGCCAGCAATATAGCCTGTGACAAATACCTCATGGTTTTTGTTGGCGACAAGACCATAACCCAATGATGAAGCTTCTTCTGTACCGGGTTTTGGATAATTTGCCCAAACCAATTTTCCATCATTGCCAACTTTGAATACAAATCCAGTGAGCATATTTTCTGAAGTAAATGTGTATTGTCCATTGTGTTGAACATCAGGCCCGAAATCTACACTTCCTCCGAAATATCCGGAAACATAGGCATTGCCATTTTCATCTATACTAAGATTTGTAGGCGTAGTTCCAGTAGAAGGTGTGAGGCTTTTCGTTGTTGTTACACTCACGAAATTGCCCGATAGGTCTAATTTTAAAAGATATGCATCAAAACCAAGGGCTGTGATGTTATGCGTTTGTGTACTATTAGGGTCAAAGTCTGTTGTTTTTTTGAAGCTTCCCAATGCATACAGGTGATTATTATGTAATTTCATATCCATTGGCGTTGTCATAAAACCACCGATTGTCTTTACCCAGGAAAGATTACCGTTGTCAGATAATTTTACAAAAAAAGAATCTACCAGACCTGTTGGATTAAGAATATTTTCGGATTCTGATGGGTCAAAATCCACTGCGCCGGAAAAATATCCTGCAAGATAAACATCTCCATTGGCAGCAGTTTGTATAGCACTTGTTTCTTCATAGCCTTCACCTCCGATTCCTTTTACCCAAACAAAATTTCCACTCGAATTTAATTTTAATACAAAAATGTCCTGTGCTCCTTTTGATGTTAAGGTTTGAGAAGTTCCGGCTGGATTAAAATTCACTGTTTCCTGAAAGATACCTGTAATATAAACGTTACCATTAGGATCGACAGTTATTGCTGTTCCATAATCATCAGCTGTGCCGCCTATGGCTTTTACCCAGAGTAATTCGCCATTTGGAGAAGTTTTGGAAATGAAAATATCGAACATCCCTTTGGAAGCAATTTCTGTTTGTTGCAATTCTTCTCCGAAAATACAATAATCAGTAAAGTATCCGGTTGCATAGGAATTACCTTGCGCATCCGTGGCCAAAGCGCGGATGACATCTTCGCCTTCACCTCCGAATCTTTTGCCCCAAGCAAACTCTTGCGCATGACTTTGAAAGAACCATAAAAGAAATGCAATAAAATAAAATAGTTTTCTCATATCCAATTGATTGTTTAATTATTTTAAGCAAAATAAGTGAGAAATATTATGGTAAAGTTCTTATTGGAAGCAGTGAGACAAAAAAAAGCCTCTTTTTCTCATTAAAAAAGCGAATTTGAAATGAACATAAAAAAAAGCGCTCATAAAACTGAACGCTTTTAATTTTTATATTCTTCTGATGTCAGCGCCAATAGCTCTCAATCTTTCGTCGATGTTTTCGTAACCTCTATCGATTTGCTCGATGTTTTGGATCACAGATTTTCCTTCCGCCGAGAGAGCGGCAATCAAGAGTGCATTTCCGGCTCGGATATCTGGTGAGATCATGGTTGTCCCTCGAAGTGGCGTTTCCTGGTTCATACCAATGACAGTTGCTCTGTGTGGGTCGCAAAGAATGATTTGTGCGCCCATATCGATCAGTTTGTCCACAAAGAATAGTCTGCTTTCGAACATCTTCTGATGAATCAAAACAGAACCTTTTGCCTGAGTTGCAACAACCAAAATGATTGATAACAAATCAGGAGTGAAACCCGGCCAAGGCGCATCTGAAACTGTCAAGATGGAACCATCGATGAATTTCTGTACTTTATAATTTTCCTGAGAAGGGATATAGATATCGTCACCTCTCTGTTCCAACTCGATCCCTAATTTTCTGAAAGTATTTGGAATAACGCCAAGTTGGTTCCAGTTAACATTTTTAATAGTGATCTCGGATTTTGTCATTGCTGCCAATCCGATCCAAGATCCAATTTCGACCATATCTGGAAGCATCGTATGCTCTGTTCCGTGTAACTTATCCACACCTTCAATCGTCAATAAGTTTGAACCGATTCCTGAAATGTTGGCACCCATCCTGTTCAGCATTTTACACAATTGCTGGAGGTAAGGTTCACAAGCTGCGTTATAGATTCTGGTTTTACCTTTTGCTAAAACAGCTGCCATTACGATGTTTGCCGTTCCGGTCACAGAGGCTTCTTCCAAAAGAATGAATTTTCCATTCAGTTCTTTTGCTGTTAAAGAGTAGAAAGCTTCTTCCTCATCGTAAGAAAATTCAGCACCCAATTCCACAAAACCCTGAAAATGCGTATCCAGCCTTCTTCTTCCGATCTTGTCTCCGCCAGGCGTTGGTAAATAAGCTTCCCCGAATCTCGCCAGCATTGGCCCCAGGATCATTACGGAACCTCTCAGTTTTGCACCGTCTTTTTTGAATTCTTTAGATTTTATATAATCAAAGTTAACTTCGTCAGCTTTAAAAGTATAATCGCCTTTTCCATTTTTGGTTACTTTAACATTGAAATCCTGAAGAATTTCAATCAATTTGTTAACATCTTTAATGTCCGGGATGTTTGTGATTCGTATCTCGTCTTCTGTAAGCAAAACTGCACAAAGAATCTGCAAAGCTTCATTCTTCGCGCCCTGTGGTGTAATCTCACCACTTAATCTTTTTCCGCCTCTTATTTCAAAAGCTCCACTCATTATCTTCTCTTATTTTTATGATTTTGGAAATTGTTTTTCCTGTTATTGTTATTTTGGTTTCGGTTATTGTTATTTCGGTTATTATTGTTTCTATTATTTGCGTAATAGATTTTGCTTTTGTCCAGAGAATCCAGCCCGGTAAGATCTAATCGATTTTTCGAAAGTTCTTTCAGGTGTCGGAATATCACATCATCCTGCACATGTTCTTTGTTATAAACATTGTAGGATTTTTTCATATTGTTGGCAATCACTTGTATTAGCGCATCTTTTTCGTCGCCTTCCTCTAGTGCAATTGCAGTTTCTATCAGCTGAAGAATGCTTTTTCCGTAAAATTTATAATCATTATCCAAAGACGGATAATCCATTTTTCTGGGCTTAGATATTAGGTCTTCTGCAGTAAGAATAGGATAGGGAGAATCTACATCCAGCGCATGATTGGCTAAGATAAAAAGATGATCCCAAAGCTTGTGTTTATAGTTTTCTTCATCGCGTAAATGTGGATTTCTTTGTCCCATAAACTCGATGATTCCAATTGCCATTTCATTACGTTCTTCCTTAGATTCAAGGGTTTTGCAATGCTCTACAAGTTGTTGTATGTTGCGCCCGTATTCGGGCATTAATAGTTGCGGTCTGTCGGTATTATAATCCATAATATTGCAAATATAAAACATTTCGAGTTCAAACTTTAAAATTCAAAATCGAGTGTTTAAATTTTTATTGATTAATATTGTATTGCATTGTCAGGCTGGGGTTTTCGAGGCCTTTGAAAATCAAATTTATTTTTCAACAAATTTTTTCCTTTGTTCCGCATTCGGGAGAAAACATTGGTTCGCCGCCAATTTTTTTCTGTTTCTGGAAATCAAATTATAAAACTGATTTCCAATAAAATCAGGAACAAATTTTCCAGCTGATGCTAAAGAATAAATTCCGCCAACTTCTGTAGCAATTTTCAAAACAGCTTGATATTTTGACAAATAAAAATTCTCAGGTTTCCAGAGATAAAGTGTGTCAAAAACTTCATTAGGGAGATTTCTATCAATTAAAAATTTTTGCCCGAATTCAGATTGAAGAGAAGAAAACAAAAATTTGTCATTCTTATCTTTCTCCAAAATCCACTGCACCCAATGATTACAGAACCCGCATTCGCCGTCATAGAAAACAATGAATTTATCTTTGAAATTTAATGAGATTTCTGTTGTCATAAGGCATTCGAAGTTTCTATTTCTTTTTGAACCTTTCTGAAATAGTCAGCCAATTGTTTTCTTTGTTCATCAGTCAGTTTCGCATCTTGATGTCCCAAAAGATAACTTTCCAGAGGCATTTTCTTTTGCTCCACATACTCCGCGGCTTCCTCTAATTTGTGCGCTTGCCTTTTTGGTTCGTAAGTTGCAAATGTAGAAAAATTAAGTTCTTTTCTACCCTCATCAATATGATTTTTAAGTAACCATGCAATTGGCTGGATATTGCTGTAAAACGGATATCTCGTTTTGTTGGAATGGCAGTCATAACAAGAGTTTTGGATAATTTTCGAAATCGATTCCGGTGTATCTTTGATTTTCAGAAAGTCCATCCCGTCATTGGTAGCAGGATTCATTTTATCAATCGGAAAAAATTGGATGATGATGAAGACGGCAAGTAATACAATCAATATTTTTTTCATACTTCAGATTTTCAATGACAATTGCAAAAAGCTTTCCAAATTTTATCATATTTTTTAGGAGCTATTTCCCGTTTTCCGTTGCAATCTTTTGCTTTTTCATGGGTGAAAAAAAAGCAAAAGGATTTCCACTGCAATCGGGGCTGGTTTATCAATTCGGAAAGAATTATTCCGAACAATTAATATGGACTTTAGACTTTGAACCTAAACCTTGAATCTAAATTTGTATCTTTGCAAAAATTTTGGGCTCTTAAAGTAAGGGTAACCCATTAATAATCTTATTATTAAACAAATTTATGTCAAACATTGTCGCTATCGTTGGGCGTCCCAACGTAGGAAAATCCACATTATTTAACCGTCTGTTAGAAAGAAGAGAAGCCATTGTAGATTCTACAGCAGGTGTAACGCGTGACCGTCATTATGGGAAATCAGATTGGAACGGCGTTGACTTCACGGTAATCGATACAGGAGGTTATGATGTAGGGACGGATGACGTTTTCGAAATGGAAATCCGTAAACAAGTTCAGCTGGCTGTGGACGAGGCTACTTCTATCATTTTTATGGTAAATGTAGAAGAGGGCCTTACCGATACAGACCAAGAAATCTATGAACTTTTAAGAAAAGCTAACAAGCCGCTTTATTTGGTGGTTAATAAAGTAGATTCTTCAAAAGAAGAATTGCCTGCAACTGAGTTTTACCAATTAGGCGTTGAAAAATATTATACTTTATCTTCAGCAACCGGTTCTGGAACTGGAGAATTGTTGGACGATGTCGTGAACGATTTCCCGACGACAGATTACAAAGACCCGTTTGAAGGTCTTCCAAAAATCACAATTGCAGGTCGTCCGAATGTTGGAAAATCAACTTTGACTAATGCTTTACTTGATGTTGAAAGAAACATTGTGACTGATATTGCTGGAACAACCAGAGATAGTATCCAGACTTTATATAACAAATTCGGACACGAGTTTGTTTTGGTTGACACAGCCGGAATGAGAAGGAAATCTAAAGTTAACGAGGATTTGGAATTCTATTCCGTGATGCGCTCTATCCGTTCCATCGAGTTTTCTGATGTTGTCATCATTATGGTGGATGCAACTTTGGGCTGGGAATCTCAGGATATGAATATCTTCGGATTGGCTCAGAAAAACAGAAAAGGAATTGTGATTCTTGTGAACAAATGGGATTTGGTAGAGAAAGATACTAACTCAACACGTGATTTCGAAGCGGCTATAAAGCATAAAATCGGACAGTTTACAGATATTCCAATTTTGTTCGTTTCTGCATTGACTAAACAAAGAATACTGAAGGCTGTTGAGGTTGCAATGGAAGTTTATAATGACAGAGCCAAAAAAATCAAAACGTCTAAACTGAATGAAGTAATGCTTCCTGTTTTTGAAGCGTTGCCACCACCGGCAATCAAAGGTAAATATGTGAAAATCAAATATTGTGTGCAGTTGCCAACGCCATCGCCACAATTTGTATTTTTCTGTAACCTTCCGCAATATGTGAAAGAGCCTTATAAACGTTTTACGGAAAATCAATTGAGAAAACACTTTGGATTCACAGGTGTTCCAATCGAGATTTACTTCAGACAAAAATAATAAAAGAGCAGCTTGAATTGAGCTGCTTTTTTATTACTGCCAATTAATATTCTCTTTTATTATTTTCGCAGGTATTCCTGCACATAGACAATTATCCGGTATATTCTTATTAACTAAAGAATTGGAAGCTATAACTACATTGTTACCAATTTTGACACCTTTGAGAATGGTAACGTTGTTACCAATCCAAACATGGTTTCCTATTTTTATTTCTTTGTGTTTATCCTCAATTTCATTGTTATTCAATATATGTGTGTCATCATCCCAAATAGTGAAATTTTCTGAAATTGCTACATTGTTGCCAATTTCTATATTATGGAAAGTTCTGATTTTACAATTTCTGCTTATGTAACCACTTCCTAATTCAAGTTTAGCATTTTTTCTGATTATAATATGTCCATTTTTATGCAAATTGAAATTACTGTGAACAATCAGCTTTGATTCTTGCCCCATTATTAGATTAAAGCTTCCGATCTCATAATTATCATAATTACTATTAATTGTGAGAATGCCAGATTCAACAATGATTTTAGCATTTTTATCAAGAATCACATTTGTATTGCTTAGAGCATTTATAATTCCATTATTGCGGAATTTATAATTTAGAAATATATTGGATGATTGTATCAAGGAGATGCACTTCTTATAAAAGTTCATTGCAGAACTTTTACTCTTAAAGAATAAATAATTTATCATGATGTGTGTTAAAATTCAAATATGCGAAAAAAATGTAATATTTGAAACTGCTATTATGATTTCTTAAAATTGACTATTTTTGAAAAAATATTTATTACAAACCAACAATATAGAAATGCTTAAAATTTTATCAGATAACTTCTCTCTTGTCAATTCTTGGATTAATGATTTAAGAAATGTTGAAGTCCAGCAAGACCGTATGAAATTCCGTAGAAATATGGAAAGAATTGGTGAAATTGCTGCTTTCGAAATCAGTAAAACTCTTAATCAAAAAGAGATTGAAATCATAACACCTCTTGATAAAATTACAGTAAAAGAAATTGAAACGCAGCCTGTTATCACAACAATATTGAGAGCAGGAGTTCCATTGTTTCAGGGGATTTTGAATTACTTTGATAAAGCAGATTGTGGATTTGTTGCGGCTTACAGAAAACACGATGCCAACGATTACTTTTCCATCAAACAAGATTATTTGACTTGTCCAAAACTAGATGGTCGTCCATTAATTGTTGCTGACCCGATGTTAGCGACAGGAGCATCTTTAATCGAGGCAATCAAAGATTTGTTGACGAACGGAAAACCAACTTCAATTCATATCGTTGCTGCAATTGCTAGCAGACAAGGGGTTGAAACGATTCAGAATGCTTATCCTGATGCTAAAGTCTGGATTGGTGCTTTGGATGCAAACTTAACTTCAAAAGGTTACATTACGCCAGGTTTGGGAGATGCCGGAGATTTATCTTACGGAGAAAAACTACAGAGATAACTTATGGTTGTAATTAGAAATCCTCTTTTTCAACCTTCTCTTTAAAATCTTCTATAGTATCTTCAATTGATTTAAAATATTTTCCACCGGAAGCATTGATATGACCGCCTCCATTGAAGTATTTTCTCGCAAATTGATTGGTATCAACATTGTCTTTGGAACGGAAAGAGATTTTTATAAAAGTATCATAAAGATCTTCCATGAAAAATGCCGCCATTTTTGTTCCGGCAAGACTTAATCCGTAATTGACAAAACCTTCTGTATCACCTTTGTCAAAGCCAAATTCTTTCAATTCGGAACGTTTTAACCATAGGATGGCAACTTTTCCGTCTTTAACGAGTTGTATCCTACCAAGAACTAAGGAAAGCAAATTTAATCGTGAAATGGTATTGGTATCCCAAGTGTTGGAGGTAATGACAGCCGGATCAGCACCTTTCTCTATAAGATCAGCAACAATTCTATGAGTGGTTGCACTTGTTGAGCGGAATCTGAAACCACCTGTATCAGTCATTATTCCTGTGTAAAGGCATTGAGCGATATGTGGATTTACAAGATTTTCATCATTATTGGCTTGGATAAAATGATATATCATCTGACAAGTTGCAGGAACTGTAGTGTCAGAATATACAAAATCGAATTTTTCAGGCATTTGATGATGGTCAATCAAAACTTTTTTAGCTTTAGCTTTTGTAACCCAATCACCAAGAAGTCCAATTCTTGTAGGTGAATTGAAATCTAAACAAAATATAACATCTGCATTATAAATTGCTTCTCCCGCTACTTTTCTTTTGTATTCTCCAATTACAATTTTTTTTGAATCCGGCATCCATTTTAAGAATTTTGGAAAATCATTAGGGACAATGATTGTAGCATCCAAACCTTTTGTGGAAAGATAGTGTTTAAGACCAAGAGAAGAGCCAATAGCGTCACCATCTGGATTGTGGTGCGTTACAATAACGATGTTTTTTTCCGGAACAAGAAGCTGATTGATTTCTGAAATTTCTTTGGCTGTAAACATGTATGAATTTTTGAAAAAATGTGAAGTTCCAAAGATATAGGAAAAAAGTGGAGTTTCCTATTAGGCTAAATAAAAAAGCCGATTGTTAAATCGGCTTTATAAATTATTTTTTGATGAATTTTTGAATAAATTCTCCATCGGATTTCAGATAATAAACTCCCGAACTCAGACCTCTAACATTGATTTCTTCTTTTGTAGATTTTGTAGAAATCGTTTTAAGAAGTTTTCCAGAACTGTCAATCAGTTCAAGGTTAGAACCGACTTTCAAATTGTTTACAATAATATAATCTGTTGCAGGATTTGGATAGACAGTATGTTTTTTTAAATCATTGTCTTTTACAGAAAGATTTGCCGATTTAAAATGAATTTCTTGGAATATAGCGTTGCTAATTACTAATGTTTTTTCTGTTCCATTATTTTGAATAGTATAATAGTAATTGCCATTATCCAAAAAGAAACTACATAATCTTCCAAAGAATTGGTTGACTTCTCCATTGTCACCCATGTAATCTGCTAACGTACATGCTTTATTATTTACGGTAAACATATTTTCTCCTGTATAACTTAAATTAGCCGATACAGTATTAAAAAATGACAAGTTAAGTTGTGGCATATTTGAATTAAATCTTGTAACTTGTTGATAAGGCATTGCTGGAGGAACTTGATCAGGTGATAATTCGCCAATAACCTTGGTAACCTGCCAATCAGTGTTTATCAAATCAGAACTTTGTGCGAAAAATAAATTGGATGCAAAAAGTAAAAAATAGAGTTTTTTCATAAGCGATAGTTTTTTAGTATAAATTATTGATATAGTTATTGTTTTATAATTTTTTGAACGGATTTTTCATCAGATTTTAAATAGTATATTCCAGAGTTTAAGTTTTTAAGGTCAATTTTTTCTTTATCGGATTGAGTAGTAATTGTTTTAATTAATTTTCCGGAATTATCAATCAGTTGAAGTGTAGAATTGACTTTCAAATTGTCCAAAATAATGTAATCTTTTGCTGGGTTAGGATAAACGGAGATTTTTTGTTTTGATACTTCCGATGTTGCAAGAATTGCATCAGAATAAAAAACCTTATTTCCTGCCGGATTAGTTATTACTAAGCTTTTTCCCGAAGAAGTTTCTTGATAATCAAAATAAAATCTATCCGTTGCAGGAAAGTACATATAGAAACCTATCACCATTCCGTCAAATTGTTGAACAGCTTGCTCATTGTCACCATAGTAAACAGCTAGTGTGGCAACCATATTCTCTAAACTAAAGTAATTTTGATTGTTTTCTCCAAAGATAAATTTACCACTGGCACCATTATAAAAGTAAGATGATAAAATATTTTCTGTGTTGTTAAGCATCAGACTTCCTGCATTCAAAAATGGAGAAGGGGCATAATAATCAGAGCCGTTCCAATTAATTTTGACAACCTTCCAATTGACTGAAGATATTAGAGAATTATATGATTGAGAAAATCCTAACAACCATAAAAAGCTAAAAAGTAATGTGTAAAGTTTTTTCATAAGCTATAGTTTTAATTTGCCATTAAAGTTACAAAAAATAATTATCTGTAAAATAGATTATTCTTAATTTCAAAAATTTCCACTCCTGACAAATAATTATTGCATAGAATATTGTTAATTTAAACAAATGTATGTCATAAATACTGAGAGTGGTTTTATCATATAATACCGTGATTTATAGCATTTCTAAATATTGATTATTAGGAAGAATCAGTTTCTACTACTGCCAAATTAATAATTATAGAGTATTAATAATTTTAATAGAGTCTTAGCTCAAAATTTCCTTAACTTTGCAGTTCATTCAATTTTATTCAAAGCAATAATGCACAAAGCAGGATTCGTAAATATCGTAGGGAAACCAAATGCCGGAAAATCTACACTTCTCAATCAATTGATGGGAGAGAAGTTGGCAATTGTAACTCAAAAAGCTCAGACCACAAGACATAGAATTTTCGGAATTTATAATGAAGAAGATTTACAAATTGTGTTTTCTGATACGCCAGGAGTTTTGGATCCAAAATATGGTTTACAGGAAAAAATGATGGATTTTGTGAAAGATTCTTTGCAAGATGCAGATGTGTTTTTGTTCATTGTAGATGTTACGGATAAAAGTGAACAATCAGAATTTCTCATCGATAAGCTGAACAAAATTCCTGTTCCGGTTTTGCTTTTACTCAATAAAATCGACCAGACTAATCAGCAGGATCTTGAAAAAATAGCAACAGATTGGCACGAGAGAATTCCGAAAGCGGAGATTCTTCCCATTTCGGCACTCAATAATTTTAATCTGGATATTATTCTTCCAAAATTGAAAGAGATGTTACCGGAAAATCCGGCTTATTATGACAAAGATATGTACACGGATAAACCGGAACGTTTCTTTGTAAATGAGGCCATCCGTGAAAAAATTCTGTTAAATTATGAGAAAGAAATCCCTTATTCTGTAGAGGTTGTAACGGAGATGTTCAAAGAAAAGGAAGGTATTATTTTCATTGATTCAATTATCTATGTGGAACGCGATACGCAGAAAGGAATTATTATTGGACATAAGGGAGAGGCGATCAAGAAAGTGGGAACAGAAGCCCGTTTGGACCTGGAGAAATTCTTCAATAAAAAAATACATCTTAATCTTTTTGTAAAAGTCAAAAAAGATTGGCGGAAAAATGACAGAGATCTCAAAAACTTTGGTTATAGATAAAATCCTTTTTAATAAAGGATTTTTTTGTAGTTTTGATTGGTATATTTTAAAAAAACACAGAATGAAAAATATCAATTCAACAAAACCTAATCCCAATGCAGTTGATGTAATGGTTCTCGTAATCCGCTTATTTGTGGGGGGGGCTATGCTTACACATGGCGTTCCTAAGTTAGAAACATTAGTTACCAGCAATCAGATTCAGTTTATGAATTTTCTTGGGATGGGATCTATCTTTTCTATGGTGTTGGTGGTCTTTGCAGAATTTTTGTGTTCTATCCTCATTATTTTAGGACTTTTTACAAGAGTGGCTTGTATTCCGCTGATGATAACAATGCTTGTCGCCTGTTTTGTTGCACACGGTGCAGATACGTATAAAGATCAAGAAATGAGTGTTTTGTACTTCTTTTTTTACTTTATAATTTTAGTATTAGGTTCGGGGAAATTCTCAATAGATGACTTGGTAACCAAAAAAGAAGAGGTTTATTAATCAAACCATTGGGCAAAATAATCTTTGATGATTACCCAGAAATTTTTCCCTAGAAAATAAATCAGTGTAGAAGTAATAATACCTTTTACCGTAAAAAAAATAATTCCACCGATTCCAAATTTTTTCAGCAGACCTTTCCACTTCGGCAATTTCTTTTCTTCAGTTGTCTGTAGTTGGTCGTCCATTTTTATTTTTTTCAAAAATATGAAAACTTCTGCAATTTAGACTCATTCAAAATTATAAAATATCCTTAATTTATAGATGTTTGAGTTACTGTTATTAAATTATATTTAGTGATAACTTCCATTTTTACAAATTAATTATCTTTTCTCATTCTTTAACCTTATATTAATTCTTAATCAGTTACTAACGATTGTTAGTTTTTGATTTTGCTGGTCAAAATATATTTTTATCTTTAGAGACTTCAAATATAAAAAAATATATGTCCTCAATTTCAATATCAGAAAGCCTGAAAAAATTAGGCATCTCAACAGAAAATAATGGTACTTCTACCGGATTAGAATTCTTCTCTTCTGGTCAAAATATAGACAGTTTTTCTCCCGTTGATGGAAATAAGATTGCTTCTGTAAAAACTTCAGACGCTAATGATTACGAAAAAGCAGTTGCAAAAGCTCAGGAAGCTTATAAGGAATTCAGACAGGTTCCTTCTCCGAAGCGTGGCGATCTGGTTCGTCAATTCGGAAATAAATTGAGAGAATATAAAGAAGACTTAGGCAAATTAGTTTCTTATGAGATGGGGAAATCTTTGCAGGAAGGTCTTGGAGAGGTTCAGGAGATGATTGATATCTGCGATTTTGCAGTTGGTCTGTCTCGACAGCTTCATGGTTACACGATGCATTCCGAAAGGCCTGGACACAGGATGTACGAGCAATATCATCCGCTTGGGATTGTTGGTGTGATTTCGGCTTTCAATTTTCCCGTTGCAGTTTGGAGCTGGAATGCTGCTTTAGCCTGGATTTGTGGCAATGTAGTAATCTGGAAACCATCAGAAAAAACACCACTTTGCGCAATCGCTTGTCAAAATATCTTCGCAGAAGTTGCGAGAGAAAACGGACTACCGGAAGGGATTTCAAACTTGGTAATTGCTGACCACGAGATTGGAGATAGATTAGTTAACGATAAAAAAATCGCTCTTGTTTCCTTCACAGGTTCTACGAGAGTAGGAAGAATTGTAGGAAAGAATGTTGCAGAACGTTTCGGAAAATCGATCCTTGAATTGGGCGGAAATAATGCGATCATCATTACAGAAAATGCAGACCTTAATATGTCAATCATCGGCGCAGTTTTCGGTGCAGTTGGTACAGCTGGGCAAAGATGTACTTCCACAAGAAGATTGATTATTCACGAATCTGTTTATGATGAAGTGAAAAATCGTCTGGTAAAAGCTTATGGACAGCTTAAAATCGGAAATCCTTTAGATGAAACCAATCACGTTGGCCCACTTATCGATAAATTTGCGGTAAAACAATATCAGGATTCTATCGAAAAATGTAAGTCTGAAGGCGGAAAATTCGTAGTTGAAGGTGGAGTTTTGGAAGGTGATAATTACAATTCCGGTTGCTATGTAAAACCGTGTATCGCTGAGGTTGAAAACAATTATGAAATCGTCCAGCACGAGACATTTGCACCAATTCTTTATTTGATTAAGTATAAAACTCTGGACGAAGCAATTGCTTTACAGAACGATGTTCCCCAAGGCCTGAGTTCGGCAATTATGACTCAAAACCTAAGAGAAGCAGAATTGTTCCTTTCAAACGGAGGTTCGGATTGTGGAATTGCAAATGTGAATATTGGAACTTCCGGAGCGGAAATCGGAGGTGCTTTTGGTGGTGAAAAAGAGACAGGAGGCGGAAGAGAATCAGGTTCCGATGTCTGGAAATACTATATGAGAAGACAAACCAATACCATTAATTACACCACAAGTTTACCTTTAGCACAGGGAATTAAATTTGATTTAGACTAAAATAAT
>QFQW01000096.1 GCA_003248755.1 Chryseobacterium sp.
ACTCCGGGAGAAAGTTGTATCTCATCGATACTTTCCGGGCTTACACAGGATACCTCAAAAGTTAAGGCTGTAGTAGAGGAAGATGCCGAAATTTTAATGCTTTCTTTAGTAAAAGCTAAGGAGTGGCTTACAAAATATCCGGAATGGTCAACTTTTGTCTTTGAACTTTACCACAAAAGATTTGAAGATCTGGTTACGATGGTCAACTCAATTGCTTTCCAAAAAGTAGATGCAAGGATTCTCTATTTATTAGATCAGAAATCCCAACTATACAAGTCTAAAGAACTTAATGTAACCCATCAGCAACTGGCTGACGAACTCGGAATTACAAGAGAAGCCGTTAGCCGTGTTCTCAAACAGATTGAAACGGACGGTAAAATAAAACTTTCCCGAAATAAAATTACCCTATTGTAACCTTCATCACTGACAGGCTTTTATCTGCACCCTACATTTGCATTATCAATTTAAAAATCAATAAAATGTTAGATGCAATAAAAAACCTTTTCGGAATGGAGAAAACCGACTATGCGGCACTTTTAAAAGAAGGTGCTGTAATCCTTGATGTAAGAAGCAAAAGCGAATATGACGGAGGACATATCAAAAATTCTGTCAATATTCCTGTTGACCAGCTTCAGAAGAATCTTTCGAAACTGAAGGATAAAAACAAACCTATTATTACCTGTTGTGCGTCGGGAATGAGAAGCGCTTCGGCTAAAAGCATTCTTCAGAATAATGGCTATAAAAATGTACACAATGGCGGTGGATGGTCAAGTTTAAACAATAAAATCTAATACTGATGGAAGCACATTTTTATAACGTAAATATTTCCTGGAAACAGGACAGGAAAGGCGAAATGTCTTCACCGGAGCTTTCTCAATCTGTAGAAATCGCAACACCTCCGCAGTTTCCGAAAGGATTAGAAGATATCTGGTCGCCCGAACATCTTTTCACCGCAGCAGTAAGCAGTTGTCTGATGACGACTTTTCTGGCAATTGCAGAAAATTCTAAATTGGAGTTTGTAAATTTTGAATGCAGTTCTAAGGGAAAATTAGAACAGGTTGAAGGAAAATTCCTGATGACAGAAGTTATTCTGGAACCTGTTGTTACTATAAAAAATGAATCGGACAGAGAAAAGGCAGAACGTGTTCTCCAGAAATCCGAAGCGAACTGTTTGATATCTAATTCGGTGAAGTCTAAAATTACAATGATTCCGCAAATAAGTTTGATGTAGTGTTTATTTCCATAGTTTATAATGTGACCGCCTTTGCAGGCGGTTTTTTTATTGATGCTTCGAAAAAAATCCCTTATGTAACTTTCATCACTGTACACGTGATTCCGCCAATCTAATTTTGTCTTAAAATTAGAAAGAATGAAAAAAGTGTTCACCTTCATCATTTCAACAAGCTTTTTTGCTTCGGCATTTTCACAGCAAACCGTAATGATTTCCAGAGCCGAAATTGAAGCCAAATCGCTCGACGAAAACCTTCAGGTCAAAATGGCAAAAAGCGAAGCCAGCCTTGCTCAAACCGAACTTCTCGGAACACGTGCAATGTATCTTCCGAATGTGACGGCATCTTACACCTTTACCAATACCAATAACCCTTTAATGGCGTTTGGCTCGAAGCTGAATCAGGAACGTATCACAATGATGGATTTCAATCCGGATAATCTGAACAGTCCAAAAAGCATCTCCAATTTTGGGACAAAAGTTGAAGTTCAGCAGCCGATTATCAATATGGATGCGGTGTATCAGAAGAAAGCAGGACAAATAAAAGCCGATGTTCTGAACATCAAAACCGAACGCACCAAAGAATATGTGCAGTTTGAGTTGAAGAAAGCCTATATGATGCTTCAGTTGGCATATAAAATGAAAGAAACGCTGGAAAATGCAAAAGAAACGACACTTGCCAACAAAAAGGTCATCGATAATTATTTCAAAAATGGAATGATTCAGAAATCGGAAGTTTTGTATATGGATGTTCGTATTAGTGAAATCGACAGCCAGATTCAGTTGGCAGATTCCAATATCAAAAATGCTTCCGATTATCTCTGTTTTCTGTTGAATGAAGATTCAAAAGACAAAATTTTAAAACCCACCGAACCTTTGGAATATAATGGAAATTTAGTTGAAAACGACTTTTCATTAAATACTTCCCGAAAGGATTTGGAAGCGTACAATAAATCGTTGGAAGCCTATGATTTAATGATAAAATCGTCCAAAGCAAAATTTCTTCCGAAACTGAACGCTTTTGGAAGCTGGGAAATGTACGACAACAAAATTGCGCAATTCGATGCCAATGGATATTTGGTCGGACTTCAGTTGTCGTGGAATGTTTTTGATGGTTTGAAGTCAAAATCCGAACGGGAAAAATACAAATCCGAACTCCATAAAGCCCAAACCGAAATCGAGCAATACACCAAGCAAAGTCAGTTGGAACTCAACAAAGCGGTGAGGTCGGTTCAGGATGCAGACTCCAAAGTTACGTTCACAAAACAAGCTTGGGAACAGAGCCGGGAAGCCTATAGAATCAGAAAAAACCGATATGACCAAGGCTTGGAAAAATCAGCGGATTTGCTTTCTGCCGAAACGTTGATGTCCCAAAAAGAACTGGAATATCAGCAAGCTATTTTCGAGCATAACACGGCAATTGCTTATCTGGAATTTTTGAAGAAATAAATCAACAAAAAAACAATGTCATTCTGAATGAAGTGAAACGGAATGAAGAATCTTTACGATGTATTTGTGATTCTTCATTTCTCAGAATAACAAACGAAAATTAAATAAAATAATTACAATGAAAAGATACATTTATTCAACATTAATTTTAGGAGCAATCACTTTGCAAAGCTGTTCCTCGGACCAGGAAAAATCTGCGGTTAACACCGATGCTCCTGTTTCTGTAACCGTTCATAAGTCCGCAACGGCTTCGAACGGTGCTTTTCTCACAGCCAGCGGAAAACTGGTTGCAAAAAACTCTGTCAATATTTCCACAAGAATGATGGGCTATATCACTGCAATGAAAGCAGAAGTCGGACAAAACGTAAGAGCGGGACAGCTTCTGGTAAGCATCAATGCTACTGATATTCAGGCAAAAGGTGGACAAGCCAATGCACAGATTTCGCAGGCTCAGGCCAATTATAATATTGCCAAAAAAGATTACGAGAGATTTCAGAATTTATATAAATCACAAAGTGCTTCCCAAAAAGAGCTTGACGATATGAGAGCCCGTTACGAGATGGCACAGGCAGGATTGCAGGCTGCACAACAGATGAAAAACGAAGTCAATGCGCAATACCGTTATACTAATGTAACGGCTCCTATTTCCGGAACTATTACGGCAAAATTTTCAGAGCAAGGTGATATGGCAAGTCCTGGAATGCCTTTGTTGACGATAGAATCGCAGTCATCTTTGCAGGCGCAGGTTCTGGTTTCCGAGCAAAACATCACACAAATCAACGAAGGAATGTCCGTTCAGATTACTTTGAAATCCTTGAACAAAACGGTTTCCGGAACAGTTTCCGAAATCAGCAAATCGGCAGCCAATACTGGTGGACAATATATGGTGAAAATCAACATTCATAATTCTGCGGATTTACTTCCGGGAATGTTTGTGAATGTGCAATTTCCTACCCAATCTTCAGGAGAAGTCAATCAGTATTTTCAGGAAAGTGTGATGGTTCCGAAATCTGTTTTGGTTGAAAATGGTCAGTTGACAGGAGTTTATGTTGTGAGTTCACAAAATACAGCCGTTCTCAGATGGATAAAAACAGGAAAAGCATTTGGTGACCAGGTTGAGGTTTTATCAGGTTTGAACCCTAAGGAAACGTATATCCTGACCTCCAACGGAAAATTGTATAACGGAGCAAAAATTCAAATTAAATAAAAAATTCTTCTGTCATTCTGAACGAAACAAAGTGTAGTGAAGAATCTCTGTTTGAGATTCCTCGTTCCTCGGAATGACAATTGTGATTTTAATATTCAAAAAATTATGGAAAAAGGATTCGCAGGACGTATTGCCGAGTTTTTCATCAATTCAAAATTAACCATTTTACTGATGGTCGCATTGATGATTATCGGGGTGTACAGTTCCACATTAATACCAAGAGAAGAAGAGCCACAAATTATTATCCCAATGGCGGATGTAATGGTTGGTTATCCCGGAGCAAACCCAAAAGAAGTAGAAAGCCGTGTTGTAAAGCCTTTAGAAAAGATTATTTCTAATATTAAAGGTGTAGAACACATCCATTCGATGGCAATGAACGGACAGGCTATGATTATTGTTCAGTTTTATGTAGGCGAAGATACGGAACGCTCTTATGTAAAGCTTTACGATGAGCTGATGAAGAACAAAAACATCTTCCCGAAAGGCGTGATGGAACCGATGGTGAAAACCCGCTCCATTGACGATGTCCCGATGCTTGGCTTAACTTTATGGAGTGATAATAGTAATTATAACGACTTTCAGCTTCGCCAGATTGGAGAAGAATTATCTTCGGAAATCAAAAAAATAAAAGATGTTTCCCTCACCAAAGTAATCGGAGGGAGAAACCGCCAGCTTTCCGTGATTTTGGATAAAGATAAAATGGCTGAACTGAATGTGGACGCTCTATCGGTGATGCAGATGATTCAGGCGAATAACGGAAGTTCACAATCCGGGAAATTTGATTCAGGGGATTCAGAATATCTTCTGACGACGGGACAATTCCTGAACTCTGCGGAAGATGTAGAAAATCTGGTTATCGGAACTTCTCAGAGTATGCCGGTGTATCTGAAACAGGTGGCAATTATAAAAGATGGTGCTTCTGACCCTGCCAATTATGTAAGTTTCGGGTACGGAAATGCAGTAGAAAACGGTAAGAAATTTAAGTCAGAATATCCTGCGGTTACCGTTTCAGTTTCGAAAGTAAAAGGCGCTGATGCAATGAAAATCTCTGAGCAGATTCTTACCAAAGTTGATGAGTTAAAGAAAAATCTCATTCCGAATGATGTGCATATAGAGGTCACCAGAAATTATGGGGAAACCGCCTCACACAAAGTTTCTGAGTTGTTGATGCACCTTGGTGTCGCGATTTTGGCAGTAACTGTTCTGGTAATGCTGGCAATGGGTTGGCGAGGAGGTTTGGTAGTATTCTTTTCGGTTCCGCTGACGTTTGCTTTAACGTTGTTCAGCTACTATATTTTGGGATATACATTAAATAGAATCACGCTTTTTGCTTTGGTTTTTGTGGTCGGAATTGTGGTGGATGACAGTATTATTATCGCTGAAAATATGCACAGGCATTTTCATATGAAGAAACTGCCGTTCAAGCAGGCCGCGATTTATGCCATTAATGAGGTCGGAAATCCTACCATTTTAGCAACATTTACAGTAATTGCTGCGATTCTTCCGATGGCTTTCGTAAGCGGAATGATGGGACCATATATGTCGCCGATGCCGATTGGAGCTTCTATTGCAATGTTACTTTCGCTTTTTGTCGCCTTAACAGTTACACCGTATCTCGGATATCATTTATTAAAAGTAAAAGATAGTCAAGAACATAAAGAAGAACAAGGTCTGGAAACCAACAGAATTTATAAAATATATAAAAAAATTGAGCAGCCACTTTTAGATTCGAAATCAAAAAGATGGACAATGATGGCGGTTACAGTGGTTTTATTATTGATTTCCGTGACGGCATTTTTCACGAAATGGGTGGCGGTGAAAATGCTTCCTTTTGATAATAAAAATGAAATTCAGGTGGTGATTGATATGCCGGAAGGAACAACGCTGGAAAGAACTTCAGCCGTTACTCGGGATATTGCACAATATCTGAAAACTGTTCCTGAAGTAGTTAACTATCAGAATTATATTGGCTCTTCGGCTCCGATTACTTTTAATGGATTGGTTCGTCATTATGATATGCGTGGAAGCAGTAATACAGCAGATATTCAGGTGAATCTTTTACATAAAGAAGACCGTGATAAGCAAAGCCACGATGTTGCTAAAAATATTCGTCCGGAAATTCAGAAAATTGCTGCTAAATACGGAGCTAATGTAAAAGTGGTGGAAGTTCCGCCAGGACCACCGGTTTTATCTACGATTGTTGCAGAAATCTACGGTCCTGATTACGAAGGACAAATAAAAGTAGCGAAACAGGTGGAAGACATTCTGAAGAAAACCGATGATGTCGTGGATATTGACTGGATGGTGGAAGCGCCTCAAAAAGAATTTAAGCTTGTTCCGGATAAAGAAAAGGCGATGCTGAACGGTGTTGCTCCGCAACAGATTGTCGGGAATATGACGTATCTGATGGGAGAATATCCGATTGGAAACCTTTACGATGAAAAATCCAATGACCCTGTGGATATTGTAATGAAGCTGAAAAATGCTGATAAATCTACGATTCAGGATATCACAGGTTTGAAAATCAAAGGACAAATGGGAATGGTTCCGGCTAGTGACCTTGTAAAGGTAGAAGAAAAAGAACTGGATAAAACCATTTACAGAAAAGACCAGAAAAGGGTAGTGTATGTTCTTGCTGATATGGCAGGAAAACTGGAAAGTCCTGCGTACGCCATTCTCGGAATGGAAGAAAAGCTAAAAAAAATCCAGCTTCCGAATGGATATTCAATGAATGAATTGTATATGAACCAACCGGAAGATGAAAGTAATTATACTGTAAAATGGGACGGAGAATGGCAGATTACGCTAGAGGTTTTCCGTGATTTGGGGACTGCTTTTGCGGTTGTGATTATCATCATTTATATGCTGATTGTCGGCTGGTTTCAAAACTTTAAAACACCAATCGTGATGATGGTTGCCATTCCGCTTTCACTCATTGGAATTGTTTTAGGACACTGGCTTTTAGGAGCGTTCTTTACAGCAACTTCTTTTATCGGAATGATTGCTTTAGCAGGTGTAATGGTAAGAAATTCAGTGCTTTTAATTGACTTTATAGAAATTCGTCTGAAAGAAGGAATTCCTATGAAGCAGGCCATTATTGAAGCCGGAGCGGTAAGAACAACGCCAATTTTATTAACGACAGGAGCAGTTGTAATTGGAGCCGTAATCATTCTTTTTGACCCGATTTTCCAGGGACTGGCAATTTCACTTGTGTTCGGAGCAATTGTTTCCACGCTTTTGACTTTGATTGTCGTTCCGTTGGTTTACTATGCTACCGAAAAGAAAAAATGGGAGAAAAAGTCAGAAGACGAAAGTGTGATTACCAAAGATTAAAATGAATTTCAAAAATTAACTTCCGACATCCATTTTAGGACTTCGGACAAAACAAAGAATATGAAACTATTATTAATCACCGCTATAGAGGAATTTGAAACAGATGTCATCAACATTCTTAAACATTCGGGAGTAAAAGCTTTTTCCTATCAATCTGTAAAAGGATATAGAAATGAAAAAAACGAAATGAGCAATTGGTTCGGAAAAGATGATATTGCGGTCAATTCTCTACTTTTTACGGTTTTTTCCGATTGTAATTGTGTTGGTGATATTTACAAAAATGTCAACGAATTTAATCAAAAACAGAAAACCGTTTCCCGGATTCATATTGCAACGATAAATTTAGAAAATGAAAATTTTAAGTAAAAAGAGATTCGTATCACTTATCGGAGCTTTTACAGGAGGAGTTGCAGGATATCTGTATTATTACTTTATCGGCTGCAGTACAGGAAACTGTGCAATCACTTCCCGTCCTTTCAATAGTATCATTTATGGAGCAATAATGGGTTATCTGCTTGTATCGGCTTTTGGAAAAGATAAAAAGTATTAATTGATTAATTAAAAAAACAACATAATAGTATGCAAACAAGAATAGTACACGCAATAGCAGGAACCATTATTTTAGTAAGTTTATTATTAGGAATTTATGTCAATCAGAATTGGTTTTGGCTTACAGGATTTGTAGGAGTCAATATGTGGATTCATGCGCTTACCAACTGGTGCCTGATGTATATGATTCTCAATAAGCTCGGCGTTAAAAAAGACGGCGGAAGTTGTTCCGTGTAAATTTTTTTTGACATTGTAACCCTTTCATTATCTTAGTGAAAGGGTTTATTTTATTGTTTCAATTTATATAAATATCTTCTTTAAGAGCAAAAATGGGATTTGGTTTTCCGGTTTGAGAACAGTTCTTACAGTTTGGATACTTTTTCTGATTGCCGGTTTCAACAATACGGCGTTTTATCTGTCTACTCACGATTTGCAGAGTTCACTCACAATTAATAATTCCTCTTCAAGTGAATTTGCCTTGAAAACAATCAGCTATGTTTCATTACTGGTATCATTTATTGTGGCATATATAGCTTTGGTATGGAAGAAAATGGATTCTAAAGAAATATCTTTTGAAGAGTTTTAGGATTCAGAAAATCATATTTACTAATTTTAAAAAAAATTACAAATTACCTGATGGCATCTCATATCCGTGAAGACAGAAATGCACTGGATTTTTCCAGTTAGACATTAAAAAAAACGTCTGTTTTTATACTATTACAGGTTGCAATTTTTTTTCTTTTTTTGAAGTCCGATTTTTAATTTATAAAACTATTATTCTAAAATATTGTGACCATTACACAAATTGAATAAGTCCGCCATTGGCGGACTTTTTTTGAGCAATAAATTTTAAACTGTACAGATGTTCAGTTCATTTCTACAAATGTTCATTTCGCTGACATATTTAAATATTCTGTACGGATAGGAAGATAATTTTGTGACCAGGAAATCAATAAAAATAATCTTAAGAATATGAAAAAACTTTTAAAAACAAAGTTCATTTTCCCATTAGCATTCTTATTAATTGGTATCAATATGCAAGCACAGAATTCTCCGGACAAAATTCTTGGAAAATGGACCAACGAGGATAAAACAAGAGTTATAGAATTTGTTAAAAACGGAACTTCCTATGATGCTGTTATCCGAAAATCAGAAGACAAAAGTGTCATTGGTAAAAGACAGATTACCGGCCTAAAATACAAACGCGAGGGCAATTACACCAATGGAACAGTTCACATCATAAAGAAAGGAAAAACAGCTTCCTGTTCCGCACAGATTACCAAAGACAACCAGTTAACTATCAAGGCATCGTACGGAATGATGTCAAAAACGCAGGTCTGGACCAGATTGTAAATCAATGAAAAAAAATTTTTTATTAATATCTGTTATGCTGTGTTGCCTTTCTGTCAAGAGTCAGATTGTATTTGGCTCTTTTCAGGAAGTGCTGGACTATGCAGACAAAAACAGTGCATCCATACGCATTCCGAAAGCGCAACAGGAAATCAACAGCATAGAGCAAAAACAGGCAAAATCTTTTCTTTATCCTTCTATTAATGCCTCGGCAGGATTTAATGATAATATTACTTTGCAGCCTACATTGGTTCCCGGAAAACTATTTAATCCCAATGCTCCGGAAGGTAGCTTTCAGGAAATGACATTCGGAAAACAGTACGTTTATACAACATCTTTGCAGGCCCAGTGGAATGTGCTCGACTTCCAGAAAATCTTTGCCATTAAGACCTCAAAATTGCGTTCAGAGGCGGGAAAACTTGATACGGAAGTCAATCGGTTCAATACTTACAATCAGCTGGCTTCTTTATATTATTCCATTTCGCTTGCCCAGAAATCACTGGAAATTGATAAGGAAAATCTGAAAACCACCGGGGTAATGCTGGACAATGCTTTGGAAAAATACCAAAAAGGTATCATCAGCGAGTCAGACCTTAACCGGGTTTCCATACAGAATATTCAAAACAAAAGAAAAATTGAAGACACAGAGAACAATATGGCGCAGCTGTACCGACAGATGCAAAGCGTTCTCAGCCTCCGCGAAGAAATTCAGATATCTGATACTGGAATTATTGAGGATTCTGTTTTTGCTTCTGATTTTCAATCTGTTCATCCGGAAGTCCTTTTTCAGGAAAAGCAGATCGATATTTCAAAGTCGCTTGTAAAGCAAAATGAAGCATTGCGTTATCCTACGCTGGGGTTTGTTTACCAATACAATTATAACTGGGTGACAGATCGCCTCACTGATTTTTCAAATGCTAATACGCTTCCTCAGCAGTTTTTGGGGATCAAGCTTAATGTGCCTGTTTTCAGTGGATTTTCTATCAATCAAAAAATCAAAGAATCAAAGGCGGAATTGAAAATACAGCAGCTGCAATTGGAAAATATCAGAATTGTAAAGGATAAAGAAGATGAGATCCTCAATCTCCAATACGACCAGACCAAAACGAATCTTGAACGGAATACCCAAATATTATCATTACAGGAAAAAAATGACACCCACACTCAAAACAAATACGAAAGCGGGATCATCAGTCTGGACGAACGCCTTGATCGGTATTCTGATCTTCTTTCCGCCCAGTACAATTATTTGCAGAGCCTTGCTGACTTTTCCCTGGCAAAATATAAGATTTACATACGGAAGATAGATTTTCAAAAACCATAATTCACAATATGAAAAATACAATCATAAGATCGGCTCTTTTTCTATTTGCCGGGATGCTCATTTCCTGTAGTAAAACAGAAAAAACAACGGCCGTAAGAAAAAATATAGAAGATGCCGTGTTTGCAAGCGGATATGTAGAGAAAGATGAAGAATACCTTATCTCGGCAAAAATCAGCGGGAATATAATTAATATTCCTGTGTCGGAAGGTGACCAGGTTTCAAAAAACAGTTTGATCGCCACCATTGAAAATACCATACAGACAGAACAGTTGAAAGATGCTGAAGCCGTCTATTCCCAGTCAAGAACAAATACTTCAGGCAGTTCTCCGCAATTGCTCCAGATCCGGTCACAGATGGATCAGGCGCAGCATCAGATGGATCAGGACAGGATCAATTTCCAGCGTTACAAAGAACTCAGGGTAAAAAATTCTGTTTCCCAATTGGATTTTGAAAAAGCACAGCTACAGTATCAATCTTCCCAAAACTCCTTGATTTCGCTTCAAAAGAATTATCAGGATGCAAAAAATACGCTTGAGCTTGCCGAGAAGAGAAGCGCCATACAAGTCGATCAGCAAAATGATGTTTTGAAGGATTATAGCATCCGTTCCCCCGGAAAAGGAGAGGTTTTGAATGTTTACAAGAAGAGCGGTGAGCTTGTAAAGCAAGGAGAGAACATCGTAAAGATAGGAAACGGCAATTTCAAGCTGAGGCTCTATGTTTCGGAAGATGATATCGCTAAGATCAGAACAGGACAAAAAGTGGCTATCCGTCTCAACACTTACCCCAATGATACTTTTCCCGCAACCATCGCTAAAATTCTCCCGGCTTTTGATGAGACGGAACAGTCCTATATCGTTGAAGCAAAATTTGATAAACTACCGAAAGCTGTTTTTTCGGGTACACAACTTCAGGCTAATATAGAAACTGCGAAAAGGAAAAATATGCTGGTCATACCGACATCATACATTAGCAAAGGTAAGTTTGTGATATTAGAGAACAGTGAACAAAGACGGATCACTACAGGTTCAAAAGACAGTGAATGGACAGAGATCCTAAGCGGAATTTCCGAAAAAGATGTTTTGATCAAACCTAAAAATTGACTGTGATGAATACAAACAGAAAAATATCCTGGGTACATCTGTCATCTAAGGTTAAGCAGCTCCTTGTTGCCGTTTTAAGCGTGACATTCGGGATATCGATGTACATTTTTATGAACAGCTTTATGTCAGGCGTCAATAGTGCGCAGACACAAATAACATTCACCTCGATGGCACATATCAGGATCTATAATGATCTCCCGACGGATGTCCATAATATCCTGAAACCTATTAAAAAAGACGATGGAATTGTTATTGTGAATAATGCCAGAAATATCCGCTATACGGAAGGCATCAAAAATACAGAGCCTATCCTAGAATCTGTTGCCGGATTAGATGATATAGCTGCGGTAACGGAACAGCTCAATGAGAATATTTTCATCAGGAACGGGGTTACAAAGATCAATGCATCCTTATCCGGAGTAGATGTTGCAAACGAGGATCAATTATTCCATACATCAGATTATATGCAGCAGGGCAGTTTTTCTGACCTTGAAAAGCGTTCGGACGGAATTATCCTGGGATTCAAATTGGCACAGAATCTTGGCGTTGGGATGGATGACAATATCACAGTGCTGACCTCTGATGGTATCACCAGGATTTTTAAGATCATCGGAACTGTTGAAACCGGATCTGCCAGTGTGGATAAAACCAGAGCGATTATTTCCATTCGTGCGGCAAGGCAGCTTTTTTCAAAGAATAGCAGCTATGCAACGGATATTCTCATTAATATCAATGATTATAACAGATCCAAAGAGACCGCAAAAAAAATAGCTGCGATGACCGATTACAAAGTTGAGGCATGGCAGGATGGCAATGCGCAGCTGGATTCAGCCAATGTTCTCCGCAATATTCTTGCAGTAGCTGTTTCCTGCACAATTCTTATTGTGGCAGGCTTTGGAATCTATAATATTATGAATATGACGGTCAATGAGAAGATCAAAGAAATAGCCATTTTGAAGGCAATGGGCTTCAACAGAGGTGATATTGTCGAGATCTTTCTTACTCAATCCGTTATTATCGGTCTTATCGGTGGGTTTACAGGTCTTATTTTCGGCTATATTGTTTCCAGAATCGTGGATCAGATTCCGTTCAAAATCGGTTCTTTCACAACCCTGCCGATAGACTATAGTCCAACAGATTACGTCCTGGCATTTCTGTTTGGACTTCTGATAACCGCTATTGCCGGATATCTGCCCGCAAGAAATGCATCTAAGATAGATCCTGTAGCAATTTTGAGAGGATGATGAAAAAAGACGATCGTAGAAATAATGAAAACGGCGGTTTAGTTTACATCAAACTATTTGTGACCGTATTGATGTTGATTTTCTATGCGGAACTATGCCGGGAATATTGGTCATATTACAACTACTGCAATACATATCCACAGGAAGAGCCGTGTTGCTACTATTGCTATATTTTTTGTAATTGATTCAAAATGAAGTTTTGCCGGTTGATCAAATCAACAATGATTTTTATGAGTCCAAGAAATTTCAGGAACTTCAAAAAAAAGCCGTCTAGAAATAGCAAAAGGATTAGGGATAATATTGCTGAAAGTACTATTGAAGCTCTACTTATGGTCATTAAGCTACTGATACTATTTATTGTTATTACTATCATCGAGATGTTGGCTATTACATTTTTTTTATGGATGAAAAATCCAAAATGACATATTAATTCTTATAATTATGAAAGCATTATCAGTTGATCACGTCAATA
>QFQW01000097.1 GCA_003248755.1 Chryseobacterium sp.
TATAGTTGCAAGCGTCGTTCAACTTTGAGATTTAACTGGGCGAACTCGAGACCACTCCTATTCAGACTGGCTATTGGCGTCAGCATTCCTGGAGATAACACGAGCTCTTTGACGTCCCACAGCACACCCTCCCCCAACTTAAGCATATATTTTAGTTGTTCTAATAGGCACGCTTAGTGATTTTTGAAACGTTTTGCAAAAAACTCTCGTAAAAATAGTCTTGGACAACCTATTAGAAAAAAGAGAAGTGTTCTTTGTACAGAAAGAAATTTTTTCAGTTAGTGTTTTCAAAAAAAATTCTGTTTACAAAACATTAAAATTGAAGAAAAAGCTCTTACAGAACAATTCGGGCAGGATTATATAGATTATAAAAAACAGACAAAAAAATTAATACCATTTATTTATTAAACCAATGAAAATAAGAACGATAATCATAGAAGACGAAAAACCGGCAGTTAGAAGACTGGAAAAATTATTGGGTTTGTTTTCTGATTTAGAATTAGTTACAAGCCTTAATTCTGTGGAAGAAGCTGTTGATTGGTTTCAGGAAAATGAACATCCGCAACTGATTTTTTCTGACATCGTTTTAGGGGATGGATTATCATTCGATATTTTTGATAAGGTTTCTACCAAGGCTTTTATCATTTATACCACAGCGTTTGACCAATATACTTTGAAAGCTTTCAAGTTAAATAGTATTGATTATCTTCTGAAACCCATTGAAGAAGAAGATTTGGCAAAAGCGATTGAAAAGTTCAAATCATTCTTGCCGGAAGAAGGAACAGTTAATTCACAGGAAATCAGACAAATCGTTCGGAAAGAGAAAACAACACTTTCCAGAATTTTAGTTAAAATCGGATATAATCTGAAAGTGGTTTCCATCAATGAAGTGAGTTGTTTTTTTAGTGAAAATAAAATCGTTTATCTGCAAACCAAAGAACGAACTTACCCAACAGATTTCACTTTGGACGAATTGGAAAATGTTTTGGATAACACTAAATTTTTTCGGGTAAACAGACAATTTATCATCAGTTCGGATTACATCAAAAACATCCATACTTCCCCAAATTACAAAGTTGATTTAGACTTCCAACCGAATGAAGAAATCACGGTAAGCAGAGAAAGAGTGAAGGATTTTAAAGATTGGCTGGCGGGGAATTAAATAAAAATCACTTCTGCAACAGAAGTGATTTTTAGATTTATATTAATTTCGAAATTAGCTGATAACGCCACTTCCAATCAATTCATCATCGATATACCAGGCGGCAAATTGGCCTTCTGCAATGGCAGACTGTGGGTTTTCAAATTCCATGAAAAAGCCTTCTTCGAATTGATAAATCCTCGCTTTTTCCAAAGCCTGACGGTAACGGATTCTTGCCATGACTTCCATGGATTCTCCGTTTTTCAACCATAAATCTTCGCGAACCCAGTGCACTTCGGAATTGTCAATCTTCAAAGCTTTTCTAAACAATCCTGGAAAATTTCTGCCTTCACCAACGAAAATGATATTGTTCTCCATTTCTCTTGAGATAATGAAACAACTCTCTTTGTGGCCACCGATTCCCAAGCCTTTGCTTTGTCCGATGGTAAAAAACTGAGCACCCTGATGTTTTCCAATCACTTTTCCGTCCTCTTTTTTATAATGGATTTTTGCAGAGAGATATTCTAATTCTTCTAATTTAGAATTAAAAATTGGGACTTCTTTATGATATTCAGCAAAATCATTGAAGATTTCTACAATTTCGCCCTCTTTCGGTACCAATTGTTGCTGAAGAAAGGTCGGTAAACTCACTTTTCCGATGAAACAAAGTCCTTGTGAATCCTTCTTGTCAGCCGTTACCAAACCTTGTTCTCTCGCAATTTCACGAACCTCAGGTTTTGTTAATTCTCCAATCGGGAACAATGCTTTTGATAATTGGTCTTGACTTAATTGACAAAGGAAATAGCTTTGGTCTTTGTTGTTATCTTTTCCGGCTAAAAGATGAAAAACTTCTTTCCCATTTTCATCAAAAGTCGAGGTCACGCGAGCGTAATGTCCTGTTGCAACTTTCTCAGCACCAAGTGACAAAGCTGTTTTCATAAACACATCGAATTTCACTTCTCTGTTACAAAGCACATCGGGATTGGGTGTCCTTCCTTTCTGATATTCATCGAACATATAATCTACAATTCTTTCTTTGTAGAGCTCACTCATATCAATCACCTGAAACGGAATTCCTAATTTTTGTGCGACGAGAAGCGCATCATTACTGTCTTCTATCCAAGGACACTCGTCCTCCAAAGTTACCGATGCATCATTCCAATTACGCATAAAAAGTCCGATAACCTCGTGACCCTGCTGTTGCAAAAGATAAGCGGTCACGCTAGAATCTACGCCTCCGGAAAGGCCAACTACTATTTTCATTTCATTTCAATTTTACGAAACTCTTGACGGGAGTTCTTAGTTTGAGGTTGCAAAAATACGATTAAATTATTCGCTAAAAAACCATAATTTTAGACATTGAGAAAATCGATATTATAATAGAATAAAAATTTGGGCAGCTTTATCCGCCCTCCGTTCCCGCTATCCGCCTTAGGCGGATGAGCTCCTCTCAGGTCGGGCTGCGTGCAATTCGGTTTTCCAAATTCAATTGATGACATAAAATTCAAATATTATGAAAAAACATTTCACTTTATTATTAATGATGATTAGCTTTTGGTCATTCTCTCAAATTGCAATGAGTTCAGGAAATCAAAATAATCGCTGGACTTTTGGAGGAGGTTTAGGTGTAGGATTCGGGAGTAATTCTTATTTCAATCTGCAAGTTTCCCCAAGAGTCGGTTATAAAATCACAGAGCAGTTGGAGGGTGGGCTTATTGGAAATGTTTCCTGGCAAAAGGATGATTATTACAGCTCTACAATGTTTGGAATTGGTCCGTTTGTCAATTACTATTTTGCGCGTTCTTTCTTTGTCGGAGCCAATCTTCAGCAATATTTCATTAATTCTAAAGAGAAATATACAGGTTATAAATTCAATACTGATGAAACTGCTTTGTATCTTGGCGGAGGTTATATGCAGAATATTGGAAACAATGCATTTATGCAACTCGGCGTGATGTATAATGTTTTGTGGAAGGAAAACGAAAGTATTTTCAGTTCTGGATTTGTTCCTACTATTGGATTTGTAGTAGGGCTGTAAAAAAATAAAGTCCTCTTATAGTTCATCATTTGTGTTTAATAAAACTTTTAGAGAGGACTTTATACCCAAGTGTTTTTGGTTGAGCAAAATTATATTATTGATTGCATATCAAAAATAACCTTTGTTAATTTTCCCGAAAAATTCTTTTTTTTATTCTACTCAGGGAAACCGGCGTAATTCCCAGAAGAGATGCAATATATTTTGATGGTACTTTTTTTAGGACTTCAGCATTTTCTTCCAGATGTTTCTGATAGCGTTCTTCGGGATTTAGAAGAACAAAGTCTTCAATGTTTTTCAAGAAAATTCCCAACATTGCGAGGAACATATTTCCTCTAAGATTATTAAGTGTAATACTTTTCTGTGAGTTTAAATAAATTGAATCATAGGTCGATTCAAAAACTTCTGTTCCTCCGATGGATTGATAAAAATATCGGGATGGTTTTCCATAGATAATCCCATCATAATTTCCAAAAAAGCTCTTTTTGGTATGAAAAAGAACTGTTTTTTCTGTTCCGTTATCCATTAAATAGTAGATTCTTACAATCCCACTTTTTATAAAGAAAACTTTACGATTGTTCTCTTCGGACTCAATAAAAATGGTTCCGGATTCTACTTTTTTGTAAGTAATATCAGGCCATAGTAACTCCAAATCTTCTTTTGTAAGACTGGGAACATTTTTAAGCAGATATTCTTTAGATTCAGCATTCATAGTTATAAAATGACCACCTAAATCTTAGGTGGTCACATTTTATTTAAGTTTTTATTTTACACTTTCTTTAGTGCTTTTCTCTTTTTGAGATTTACCTTCCAACCCGTCTTTGGCTTCGTTAAGTTTAAGAATCACTTTTTCACCTTCGCCAAATTGTTTGTTAACAAGCATCTCTGCTAGCAAGTCTTCTATGTACTTTTGGATAGCACGTTTCAGAGGTCTTGCTCCAAAATCCTTATCCCAGCCTTTTTCAGCAATGAAATCTTTGGCTTCATCTGTTAATTCAACTTTATAACCCAATTTTTCTAATCTGCTGTAAAGTTTACCAAGTTCAAGATCGATGATTCTTCTGATATCCCCTTGTTCAAGAGAATTAAAGATAATGATATCGTCAATTCTGTTCAAGAACTCTGGAGAGAATGCTTTTTTAAGTGCACTTTCAATTGTTGATCTTGCTCTTGCATCAGAAGTTGTTTTCTTAGCGGTAGTTCCAAATCCAACTCCGTCTCCGAAGTCTTTCAGATCTCTTGTTCCGATATTAGAAGTTAAGATGATAATCGTATTTCTGAAATCAATTTTTCTTCCCAAAGAGTCGGTTACGTGACCCTCGTCCAAAATCTGCAATAAGATATTGAAAACATCTGGATGGGCTTTTTCAATCTCATCCAAAAGAACTACGGCGTAAGGTTTTCTTCTTACAGCTTCTGTTAATTGTCCGCCTTCTTCATAACCAACATATCCCGGAGGCGCTCCTACTAATCTAGAAACGGCAAATTTCTCCATATATTCGCTCATATCAATTCTGATCAAAGCTTCATCAGAATCAAATAATTCGCGAGCCATTACTTTTGCAAGTTCGGTTTTACCAACACCTGTTGTTCCAAGGAAAATAAATGTTCCAATTGGTCTGTTTGGATCTTTCAAACCGGCTCTGTTTCTTTGAATGGCTTTAACAACTTTTTTAACGGCATCCTCTTGACCGATAACTTTTCCATTAAGTTTATCATCCATCTTAGCCAATTTATCGAGTTCGTTTTTACCAACTTTGGTCACAGGAACGCCGCTCATCATAGAAACAACCTCAGCAACATTTTCTTCGCTTACGGTTTCTTTTTTCTCCTTTACATCTTTATCCCATTGTTCCTGAGCAAGATTTAGTTCAATTTGAAGTCTTTCTTCTTCATCTTTCAATTTTCTTGCTTCCAGATAGTCCTGAGCTTTTACAGCATTCTGTTTCAATTCCTTAACTTCCTCGATACGTTTTTCGTGATCAATGATTTCTGTAGGAACTTTCATGTTTTTGATATAAACTCTGGAACCGGCCTCGTCCATTGCATCAATAGCTTTGTCTGGTAAGAATCTATCCGTGATATATCTGGCTGTCAAATTCACACAAGCATTAATTGCTTCTTCTGTGTAAATCACATTGTGATGATCTTCGTATTTATCTTTGATCTGATGAAGAATTTGAATTGTTTCTTCGATAGACGTTGGTTCAACCATTACTTTTTGAAAACGACGCTCCAAAGCACCATCTTTCTCGATGTACTGACGATATTCATCCAAGGTAGTAGCTCCAATACATTGAATCTCACCTCTTGCCAAAGCCGGTTTAAACATATTAGAAGCATCTAAACTTCCTGTAGAACTTCCCGCTCCAACAATTGTGTGTAACTCATCTATAAAAAGAATGACATCTCTGTTTTTTTCCAGTTCTGTCATTATCGCTTTCATTCTTTCTTCGAATTGTCCACGATATTTAGTTCCTGCAACAAGACTTGCTAGATCCAACGTAATTACTCGCTTACCATACAGAACCCGAGAGACTTTTTTCTGCTGGATTCTTAATGCTAATCCTTCTGCAATTGCAGATTTACCAACTCCGGGTTCACCAATCAAAAGAGGGTTGTTTTTCTTCCTTCTGGACAGAATCTGGGAAACACGCTCGATTTCTTTCTCACGACCGATGACAGGATCTAATTTCCCGTCTCTCGCAAGAGCCGTTAAATCACGACCAAAATTATCTAAAGTTGGCGTTTTACTTTTCTGAGATCCAAGATTACCTGTTGGTTTTTTCATCTGATTATAAGGCTCTTCTTTTTCCTCATCGTCATCATAAGCACTGTTTTGCGGCAATTGATCTGTGTTTTTCAACATCTTTCTATATTCTTTTTGTACTGCATCATAATCGATGTCGTAAGCTTGAAGAATGCTGGAAGTAGGGTCTTCCTGTTTGTAAAGAATACCTAACAAAAGATGAACAGTATTAATATCTGATGATTGATATTGTCTGCACTCTAATTCTGATCTTTTCACAGCTTGATCAGCCATTTTTGTAAAAGAAATGCTACCCATGTTGGCAGTAAATGGGTTAGAATTTACGGCACTCAGGGTTTCGATTTTTCTCTTTATCTGGGTGAGGTCTGCACTAAGATTTTCGAGGATTTCTTTCGCAGAATTTTCAGTCTTGATGATTCCTAAAAGGAAATGCTCAGTATTCAGAAACTCACTCTGCAACCTCCTTGCTTCATTTTTGCTTTGTTTGAACACACCGTTCAAACCGTCTGAAAATTTGTAATCCATAATTAAAAATTATACACTAAGTTATGTTTTTTATGATAAATCCTACAATAATTATTTGTAAAATTTAAATATTTGTTTGCAAATAGATTGCCATCTGAAAAAAATGGACTTTATGACTTAATTTTTTTATCCACTCAAAAAAAATTGTTTAGGTTTGTAGTCCTCAAAGATTAAACAATGGATAATTGGGCAGACTATGTCGGATATTTGGCTTCCGCTTTTGTAGTGGGAAGTTTTTTACTTAAAAAAATCACTACTATTAGAACGATAAATTTACTAGGATGTATATGTTTCGTTATTTATGGCATCTATAGTGGGTTGCTTTGGCCAATCATTATTCCGAATGCTGTTCTTGCATTTATCCAGCTTTATCACATCATAAAAAAAGATTAGGATGAGAGTTATCGTAAGTGTTTTTAATAATCTGTACACAGACCAACGTGTTGAGAAGGTTTGCAAAACACTTTATGATAATGGTTATCAGCCGATTCTTATTGGGAATAACTGGATGGGAACTCCCGAGATGGATCGCGCTTATCCGTTTCACAGAGTAGAGTTGAGATCAAAAAAGCTCCGCTTTGCTTATATTGAGTATCAAAGAAAACTCTATAAGGAACTTCTAAAATATGCTGACAATAAGACCATTTTGTTAGCCAATGATTTGGAAACTATAATGCCAAATTATCTCATTTCTAAAAAATTGGGAATACCATTGGTATTCGACAGTCATGAGATTTTTACAGAGATGCCTACAATCCAAGGTCGTTGGGTAAAAACAATTTGGAAAAGAATCGAAAGCTCTTTTTTGCCGAAAGTTAAAAGAATAATTACAGCCAGCAGTTCCTATGCAGATTGGTTTGTAAAAGAATACAATATTAATAGACCTGTTGTTGTAAGAAATCTGCCTCGTAGAATCGAATTCGAAGGAACTATAGAAAACTCGAAAAAAATAATACTTTATCAAGGTTGGTTAAATTACTCACGTGGAATTGATAAAGCAATTCTTGCAATGCAATCGATTGAAAATTCCGAACTTTGGATTGCTGGAAGCGGGCCTTTAGAAGCAGAATTTAAAGAAGTTGCAAAAACAGCGAATGTTTTGCACAAAGTCAAATTTCTAGGAAGATTAAGTCCAAAAGAATTGAGGAGAATCACACCAAAAGCTGATGTGGGGATTAGTATCGAGGAAAATAATGGATTAAGTTATTATTATTCTTTACCAAATAAAATTTCTGATTACATTCAGTCTCGGGTTCCTGTGGTTGTTTCTAATTTTCCGGAAATGAAAAATATTGTAGATAATTTCCATGTTGGAGAGGTTATAGAAAATCATTCTCCGGAACATCTTGCTGAAAAATTAAAAATAGTTTTGAAGAAAGGAAAAGCTTCATATCTGCATAATTTGAACGTTGCAGCAGATGAACTTTGTTGGGAAAATGAAGAGGACAAAATCCTTAAGATATTTTCAGAATGTAAAAGAGAATTGGAACACGGTCATTAACCTTTTCTTTTTTATTGCATCTAAAGCTTGTACGATTTTTGATTCAATAACATTAAAAATAATTAAAATGAAATCTTTTATATTGATACTAAGTTTTGCATTGATGACTGTAGGTTGCGGTAGCCAGGTTTATTTGGATCCAACAACATTAAGTTCTGTTGTCGAAAATAAAGAATTCGATTTCAATGCCACAAGAGCGTTCCCGACCAATTATGATGTCATTAATGTTTTGAACTCGATGCCTGGTTCCACATCTACACGACTTTTGAATCTTGATCCAGGTTATGGGTTTAATTTGAAAAAAGATTTGTTTAGTGTTGCTTTACCATATTTTGGGAGAGCTTTCAATGTGAATCCCGGGGATACTACAAAAGGTGGATTAACCTTTGAATCCAAAGAGTTTACCGTAAAACAATCTACGAGCAAAAAAGGAATTACACTTTTTGTGATTACACCAAGAGACCAAAGAGAAAATTATGTTTTCAATTTGGAGATTTTTAAAAATGGAAGTGCATTTCTATCTGTCCAATCCAATAACAGACAACCAATTAGCTTTGATGGAAATATTTCTGCTGCCAAATAATTAATTTCCAAATAACTTCTTTACAAAATCGCTCGCTTCGGAACTTGGATTAGACAACAGTTCGGAAGCATTTTTTTGATGTTCCTGAAACGAATTTTCTAGTAGATGGTCATTTTTGGCTTTTTCAAGAATGTATTCTCTTACCCAAAATTCGAATCTTTTCTGAGCTTGATTCTTTCGGGTTTCTAGGAATGTTTCGTTTTTGGTTTTTAACGAAATATAATCCTCGATTTTATTAAAGATTTTATCAAGTCCGGTTTTTTCCAAGGCAGAGCCAAGAATCACTGGTATTTTCCAGTTTTTTTCTTTTGGTGTTATAAATTGCAACGCTCTTGTCAATTCGGTTTTGGTCATTTTAGCTTTAGAAAGATTCTCAGAATTGACTTTATTAATGAAAATCAAATCTGCCATTTCCATTATTCCACGCTTGATTCCCTGTAATTCGTCGCCAGTTCCGATGACTTTCATGAAAAGAAAAACATCGGTAATGTCATTTACCAGTGTTTCACTTTGACCTACACCAACAGTTTCTATTAATATATAATCATAACCTCCGGCTTCACAAATCAAAAGACTTTCAAAAGTAGTGTTGGCAATTCCTCCCAAAAATCCTGAACTTGGACTTGGTCTGATAAACGCATTGGGGTCTTTGGAAAGTTCTTCCATTCTTGTTTTATCACCAAGAATACTTCCTTTGTTGATAGACGAACTCGGGTCAATTGCCAGAACAGCCACTTTCTTTCCTTGTTCAATCGCAAACTTTCCAAAGTTTTCAATAAAAGTTGATTTTCCGGCGCCGGGAACTCCGGTTATTCCAATTCGTACAGATTTTCCTGTGAATGGTAAGATTTCTTTCAGTAATTTATCTGCAATTTCCCGATGCTCAGGCTTTTTACTTTCGATAAGCGTAATGGCTTTTCCCAAAATCCTTTTGTTAGAAGATTGGATTCCATCAATATAATCCTGCAGGCTGAGTTGTTTTGTCATTAGGAATTTGGAATAATTACAAATTACGATTGGCTGATTTCATCTGTAATCAAATTGATTACTTTTGATAAAATCAAATTCAAAAATAATGAAAAAATACATATACAGTTTATGTGTTTTGGGCGTAATCGTCTATTCTTGTAAAACACAAACTTCGCCATCAACACCGGTTTCTCCACAGACACCAGCAACTCCCGAAACTCCCGCATTGGCTTCTAATGCAGATATTCTTAAAAAAGGAGCAGATTTGTACAACTTACGTTGCGGAAGATGTCACGGGTTACCAACACCTTCAGAGTTTACCGTTGCCGATTGGAAACCAATTATGGAAAGAATGGCACCTAAAGCAAAATTGACGACAGAAGAAGCCAACTGGGTTTTGGCTTACGTGAATGCTAACGCTAAGAAGTAAATTGAAAAATAAAATAAAAGGAAACCATTAATTGGCTTCCTTTTTCTTCTTGCTTTTAACTTTAGATTTCGCCTTTGTTTTCTTCGGCATTTTCTCTTTGATGAATTTTTCCTTGCTCTTCAAAAAGTCCAGCATCTGTTGGTCGTAAGCGAAATTCTTCGCTTCTTTCAAAATTTCCATTGCTTTTTTGAAATCCATTTTTATCTCAAATAGATAAGATTTTTGGATTAAGATTCTGCATTTATCGATTCCTTTTATTTTCAAAGAATATTCGATGAGTTTTTCTGCTTCGTCCAAGTCCTCATTGTCCAAAAGACATTTGATGTAATGTCTTGGTGTATTGAGGTTTGTCACATCACATTGCAGCGCTTCCTGAAAATACTGTTTTGCAGTCTCATAATTCCTAAGTTGTTCAGAGTAGATTCTTCCCATCAGACAAAGCGAATCTGCATCTTCCGGGTCGTAAGAAAGCGCATAGTTCAACGCTTCCAGACAATCCGGCAAGTTGTATGGATAATTATCCAAAGCTTCGAAATAATATTTACTTTTAGTTAAGGTCATTTCTGTAGTTTTTTAGTTCGTTTTTCAGTTGATGTCTTTCTTTTTTGAAAGATTTTTCCTGATAATTCTTTTTAAAATCAGTTCCCGAAAATGTTCTGATTGGATTTCCTCTTTGAACATTCAAATGATTATTCCAGGTTTCCTGCATTTGTTTTTGAAACTGGATGATATTCTGTTCCAAAACTTTTTCTTTCAGTCTTTCAACCGAAAGCTTTTTATTTTCCAACTGCGAACGGGAATCCTGTACGAATACACTTTGTCCTGTCGGAATATGAGTTGCACGAACAGCTGTGTTGACTTTATTCACGTTTTGTCCGCCGTTTCCCTGGCTTCTCGTCGTCTGAAACCGGACATCTTTTTCATTAAATTGAATCTTTTCCAAACCTTCCAGTTCAAAAATTCCTATGAACCAATTGCTTCTTTTATGAAATTTTCTGAAAGTGCTTTTCCCAATCCAAAGAATGCTTCCGAGCCAGCTTTTAAGAAATTCATTGACTCCTTTTCCTTTTAAAAGCAAAGTCGCAGATTTCAAAGTCAGGTTTTCATCACCATTTTCACGGTAGATGATTTCGTAATCGATTTTATTTTGTTTTGCTTCCTCAAGAAAAACCTTCAGAACTTTGGCAACTACCCATTGACATTCCGAAGGTCCTCTTCCCGAGGTGATTTGTATTATTTTGTCCATTGTTTTTTGTTTGTTTTTTGTCATTCCGACGAAGGAGGAATCTCTATTTAACTTTTGAGATTCTTCACTTCGTTCAGAAAGACAAACTGTAAAGTTTATTTATCCATCCTCACAATTCGGGGTTGGAAAGTTCCAAGAATATCCACCAAGTCACTTTGTGCATTCATCACTTCGTTGATGTCTTTGTACGCCATCGGTGCTTCTTCTGCATTGCCTCCCATCAAAGTGACATTCTTGAGTTTTAATTCTTTCTTAATGTCATTTTGAGTGAACAGACTTCTGCATTCTCCTCTTGAAAAAGCTCTTCCGGCGCCGTGTGAAGCCGAGTTCAACGAATCCGGATTTCCTTTCCCCCGAACGATAAAGCCTTTCGCTGTCATCGAACCTGGAATCATTCCCAATTCGTTTTCGTTGGCCGGAGTTGCGCCTTTTCTGTGAACAATCACTTCTCTTCCGTTGTGGATTTCTTTCCAGGCAAAGTTGTGATGGTTTTCGATTCTGGCTTTTACTCTTCCGCCGACCGCTTTTACCAATCTTCTGTGAATATCGTTGTGACAAGCCGAAGCATAATCTCCGGCGAGATTCATTGCTGTCCAATATTCTAAACCTAGATGCGTGTTCAAATCCAACCAAGCGAAGTTTTGTGCTTCTTTTGGCAACGGACATTGTTCTGTCGCCACTCTCGAATAATACTGAGCGATTTCCGCTCCCAATCCACGAGAACCGCTGTGCGAAAGAATCCCAAGATATTTTCCTTTTGGAAGTCCGATTTGTTCGTCTTCTTCCGTGATTTCCACTTCTCCGAATTCCACAAAGTGATTTCCACCGCCGGAACTTCCCATTTGTTTGATGGCTTTTCCTTTTAATCTTCTCAAAATCGGAATCAAATCGAACGTATCTCTGTCGAAAATTTCGTGGTCGATGTGGGATTTGTGCGTTTCGTACATTCCGAATTTGGTATGTTCGGTAAGCGCTTTTTCATATTTGTCTTTTGCGCCGTCGAGATATGAAATTGGCGTATCCAAAATACTGAGCGACATTCTGCAACCGATATCCATCCCGACTCCGTAAGGAATCACTGCATTTTCAACTGCTAGAACTCCACCAATTGGAAGTCCGTAACCACTGTGCGCATCAGGCATCAGAGCGCCTTGCTTTGCAATCGGCAGTTTCAAAGCGGTGTAGAGTTGATTTTTGGCTTCATCTGAAATATTGTTTCCGAAAATATTGAAAGTTGCTCGGTTGGTGTTGAGCATTCTTTTTTCTGTTTTCTTGGATGAAAGCAAAGCTTCTGCAATTTGTCCGAAGGTTAAATCTTTCTCGAAGTTTTCCGGATTTTGGTGGATTTCCTTCAAAAGAGATTTTACGTGATGAATATTTTTGGTTGCAAAGTTTCTTTTCATCACTTCCAAAGCGATGTTGACGCTCTGATTATTTGGATACCCTAATTTTAATATATCTTTTCCTTTTAGTTTTAAATTTCCCATCTTTTAGATTTTAGATAATAGATGTGAGATGATAGACTTTCCCACATCGAATGTTTTCAACTAATTTTTTAGTTGAGTAATTTTTTGTCAAAATTTTCAATTTTTGTGGCAAATGTTGATTGGAGACGAAATCCCTAGCCCCGATTGCAGTGGAAATCCTTTTTTTGCGCTGGCTTGAAGCGTGGGCAAAAAAGATTGCAACGGAAAGCGGGATTAAGCTCCTAATAAAAATTGATTTCGGGGAAACTGTTTTGAGTTTGAAATATTGCGCAATAAAAAACCCGAAA
>QFQW01000098.1 GCA_003248755.1 Chryseobacterium sp.
TGGAATCTGCATTAGAAATCGCTTTTATCAATGCTACTCCCGGAGACAATCCTTTTACCAATCCGTTCTGATCTACCGTGACATACTGAGAACCGGAAGAAACCGACCAACTAAAACTGTTATCTATATTGTTGCCTGTTGGCAGAACAGATGCTTGTAACTGCACGGTCTCATCGATATAAATATACTGATCTTGCCCTGCAAGCGTAGATATGGTTACGCTTTTAGGAGCTTCTGCCGTATACTGAAAATTATATAAATTACCATATCCTCCTTCAGGAGTTGCTCCAATTGTTAAATGTTTACCATCACCACTCAAGCAGGCAGAACTTCCAAAAAAAACATAAGAATCAGGATAACCATAAATATCCGCCCCTACCTGTAACCAATTACCAGTATCTTGTTTATAATCATATACAGCTGCTTTCCCCACTCTGGACAGATTATTATAATCATAGTAATAATTTGCTGTTAAAAATCGGTTCCCGTCTGCACTTAAACTAACGTGATTTAAATCTGCTGTAGCTGCTTTAACAGGCTGTCCCAATACGTCCCACATATTAGATGTTGAATTAAATTGATACATATGCATATATCCATAAGGTATATTATTTAGATTTGAATTTGCAGAGAAAACCATTCTGCTGCCATCTTCGCTAAGTGATACATTGCCAAAATACAACTGTGCCTCTATATCATTATTATTGAATATCTGCCCTTTTGCCGCCCAGTTTGTACCATTGTACGAAAATACTGTTAAATGTCCTACAGGATATACCGGAGGAGTTCCGGCAACAGAAATAGCTACAGAATTTCCATCCCCACTTAAACATAAGTTGCGAGTCATATATCCTCCAGAACCTGTACCTTCTACATTCTGGCCTACCTGCACCCAACTGGTGCCATTGAAATCATAAATTGCAGCAGTATCATTAGTCCGTGTAAAAGCCATTCTGTAACCCGTGGAACTTATAGAAACATCAAAACCGTTGACTGATGTTATAGTTTGCCCCAATTGCTGCCAAGCCGTTCCATCATATTTAAATACTTTTATATAACCCGAATTTACCGTTATTTTTGGATATGTAATGGCAATTATATCTCCGGCGGAATTTAAATCTACCGAATATCCAGCCCTGTCATTATAATTTTGTCCGACAATATCCTGCCCTAGCTGTTGCCAATTATTATTTCCTGAATATTTATAAACTTTTACCAAACCTTTAGAATTATCATACCCTGTCTGTCCACCTGCTATTATACTCCCATCCTTATTATTAGAACACGACCATCCATAGCTTTGATTCCCATCTGTTCCTGTAGTAGCACCTATGAAATTCCAATTACTAACACTATACTGCGATAATCCCCATATAGGTAATATTAATAACACGAAAAATATTTTTTTATACATAATTTGTCAGTTTAAAATTTTTGATATATAGAAAATTTGTCTATTTATTATTTTATTAAAAATTAGTATTCTAATGATAACTCTCTCGTTTTTAATTGCTATTCTTTTATAATTTTTTTAGATATCTTCTCTCCATTTTTTAAACTTATATTCACAATATAGTTTCCGCTTCTAAGAGATGAAATATCTACCAAATCCGTTTTTGCTGACAACAATTTTTTACCCGAAATATCAAATATTTGAATATCTTTTATATTTTGGAGAGAATCAATTCTAATTAGATTTTTAGCAGGGTTTGGATAAAGTGTCAGCTCTGACAAATCAGAATCAGAGACTGACATGGTTGCATTGGAAGTGATTTTAAATACTTTTGCATAAGCATCAGCATCATTATTAGAACATAAAACCCCCAAATAGTTACCTTCTGAACTTAGTTTAAAACTCTTTCCTAAAAAATATGAACTATCCGAGGAAGAAAATAGGTTTGCTGTTTTTAGACTCCAAACTGTCCCATCAAAATCATATGTTTTTATTAAACTTTTGTCAGCAGTTGTTACTGTTGAGCCGGAACTTACTGCAATGCGGTCTCCATCACCATCAAGTTGCATTTGCCAATATGAATTAGAATCGCCGGTTTCTGCTATATTCCCTCCTAATTGGCTCCATTGGTTATTGGAATATTTGTATACCTGATAATATTTTTTTGAAGTTCTTCGATATGCCAATGCGATTGTATCTCCGGAATCGTTCAGGCTAAGTGCCATCCCTAGATAATCTAAACTATTTCCATCAAAATTGTTCCCCATCAATTCCCAAGAGGTTCCATTATATTTATAAACCTGAACTCTACCCGTATTATTCGACCTGCCTGGTATTCCTATTGCTATTATGTCCCCAGCGTCATTAATATCTACAGAAACCCCAAGATTTGCACTTGCTAAATCGCCGTTAATATCTGATCCCAATTGTACCCAATCATTATTGATATATTTAAACACCCTTACTTGTCCTGCATTACTTCCACCGTCATCATTCCCATAAGCACCTATAATGATCGTATTGCCATCCTTACTCAAAGAAATTGGCAATCCTGCCTGTGTCGAAGTATGCCGTTGTCCAAACCAATCCTGATAGGCTTTGCCGACCAGATCAGAACCTATTTGTACCCAAAAATTTCCATCATAACGAAACACTTTTACCCTTCCGTTATCATCATTTATCGATAGAGCTACGGTATTCCCGTCTGGACTAATAGTGGCAAGCCTGCCAAAAGTTGAAATATATTCTTCTCCTCCAAGAATACGGTTTCCGAAAATTTCCCAAGAACCATTATTATACTGGTAAATAGAGACTGCTCCCCGGTTAGAGTTATAACGGGAATCCGCCTTTACCAGTCGCTGACCATCCGAACTCAAACTTACATTAGTCCCAGCTTCATTTATAGGGTCGGGAATAGTGTTGCCATATTGTTGCCAAGAATAATCCTGACCAAATAATAAAAAAGGCAAAAACAAAAAAGTTAAAATTTTCTTCATAATAATTGATTATATTAATTACTCTTTAATAATTTTAATAGAAGATTTCTCGCCATTATGAAAAGTTGCTTTTAGAATATAAACTCCTTTGGTCAATTGGGATAAATCAATAGAACATGATTTTATAGTATTAAGAACCTTAATTCCATTCGAATCATAAATTTCAATTAAAGATATCTCGGATGAAGATTTGACGTTGATTTTTTCTTTAACAGGATTTGGATAAATATTTAATTTAGACTTTCCATAAAAAGTAGGAACAGATAAAGTACTTCCACTATTTTTATAAACTTTTACAGGTGCATCTGTTTCGTCTTTATAATATATTGTGGATAAATAATTCCCATCAGAATTGAGTTTAAAATATCTGCCATAATAATATGCCGAATCATTTGAAGATGTTAAATCAGCAATATTTTTAACCCAAGATGTACCATTATAATCATAGGTCTGAATTCCTGTAGAATATCCAGCACCTGTCCTACCTACAGATACAGCAACTCTATCACCTTGGGCGTTCATATCTACAGTCCAATAAGAGGTTGAAGTGCCTGTAGTATCAGAGATATCTTGTCCAATTTGTAACCAATCTGTTCCTGAATATTTGTAAACTTTATAGATTTTATTATTTCTAAGATTTATAATAAAAGAATCCCCATTGGCATTCATAGATAATGTTTTTCCTACATATTGAGATGCAGAAGAGCCATAAACAGTATTACCTAATTGTTGCCAATCTGTTCCATTAAAACTAAAAACTTTTACAGCACCATTGTTACTTCCTATGGATGCATTTCCTGGTGCTCCTACCGCCAAAATATTTCCATTATTACTAAGCTCTACAGAAGTTCCAAATAACTCACCCGTAATGCCTTTTAAATCACTTCCCAATTGTTGCCAATTTCCGTTGCTATAATTATAAATTCTAACTTTTCCCGAATTTGAGCCTGTATCTGAATTTTTATTTGTTCCTATAGCAATAGTATTTCCGTCGTTACTGAAACTTATTGGTTGTGACCAGTAAAAACTACTGTCATATCCAAAATTTTCAGAATTTAGCCCCGTTATATCAGCTCCTTTTTGCACCCAATCTGTACCGTTATAACTATATATCTTAATTATGTTGGTAGGAGTTTGTCTGATACAGAAAGCAATTGTATTGCCGGTGCCATCCATTGCTACTTTTGCACCAAATCCCGAATTAGCATATGCTCCGTTATTTACAATACTATTTCCCAGCTGAAACCAATTAGAATTCGTATAACGAAAAACCGTAACAGCACCATTATTGGAATTTGCTAATGGATTAGACGATACCAATGTCTGCCCATCATCACTGAAACTAACATTGTTATAACTTATAACAGAATTAATATCGGTTCCATATTGTTGCCAAACGTAACTTTGCCCTAAAAACAATAAGGGAGAAAATAAAAAGATTAAAATTTTCTTCATAATGATTTATTTTGATTAGATTTATTTTTTGATAATTTTTTTATCTGAGATTGTTCCATCTTGGTATGTTATTTTCAAAATATAATTACCGGAAGAATAATTGGATAAATCAAGTTCTTTTGCAACAACAAAATATTTTAACAATTTTCCATCTTCTGCATATAATTCTAATAAATAGATATTTTTAATATCGGATATATGAATGATCTGGCTTGTCGGATTAGGATAAATTGCAATCGGTTGCTTGTGTAGTTCAGAAACCGCCATATTTTCTTTAACTGTAATTTGTATTTCTCCGTAAATATCTCCTGACTTGGCAGAACTCGCTCTTATTATAGCAATACCGGGAAGTAACCCTGTTACAATTCCATTTTGATTTATCGAAGCTTTATCAGTACCCGAAGAAATAGACCAGACTAAATCCTGATAAGAATAAGCAGGATAGATACAAGTTTTTAATTGTAAATTCTGGCCAACATCTATGCTTGTGCTTTGTTGATTTTCTGTAGAAATCTGAATAGAAGACGGTATTACAAAATCACGTTTATATACTTTCATAAAATTGATACCCATATTAAAATTAAGTGGTCCGCTACGTCCTCCTAATGTTACGGTTTTAGCATCATTACTGATATTCACCTTCAACCCTTGTCTATCATATTCTGCTGTACCGTAAATCTTATTTTCATCAGTTAATTCCCAGTTTGAGCAGATATACTGGTATATTTGTGTAATACCTGTACCTGCAGTTCCCTGTAAATTAGTAGCAGCATATTTTCCAACCGCGATAATATTACCATCTCCACTTAAATTAAAATCAGAAATATTAGATTGTTCATTGGTAAAATCACTCCCTAATTTTCCCCAGACATTTCCATTTAATCGATAAATCCTCATATATCCTGCAGAAGACATACTATTATCTATCCCTATTGCCACTGTTTTTCCATCAGGGCTTATATTAACTTTTCCACCAAAATAAGGATACTGAAAACTATCGCCATCTATGCGCTGCCCTAATCTCTTCCAAATTGCCCCATCGAATTTATATATATACGCTGCACCGGGATAAGACAAAAGACCTCCTCCTCCTTTATTAAAAGGAGTCCCAATAATAAGCGTGTTTCCTTCTGAACTCAGTTTTATACTGTATCCAAAATCGTCATCCGCTTGCTCACCATATAGCTCACCTGTAGAAATCCAATCTGACCCGTTGTTTTTATACAAGCTCACCATACCATTAGTTCCTTGTAAAGAATTTGCAATTGCAATAACAGAAGCATCTGAATTAATACTAATCGACAGGATGTTTGTTCCCCCATAATCAAAATCTTTAAATAATATCCAATCCGTACCATTGTATTTATAAATTCTGACTCCCGATGCTAAATACCCGTTATTTAAAATATCGTCTGTAGCACGATAACCAATAGCTAATGTTTTTCCATCATCACTCAACATTAATGAAATCAACGAAAAAGCATCAGTAAAATCAATATTAGTTCCCATTTGTTGCCACTGATTCCCATCAAAATCATATATACTCACACTTCCGTCATAATGCCATTGAGAATTCCCTTTATAGGTATAAGCTGTCGCAATGACATTTCCATTACTACTCATAGCCTGACAACCTATGTTTGCATAATAGGAACTGTTGGATGGATCACTCACTTTTTGCCCCATTTGCTCCCATGCTTGACTATAGCAGAAAATGGAAAAACAAAAAGCTAGCGAGAATAAAATTTTCTCCATAAGAAATTTAGTTTTATTTAGATTTATTTTAAAAATTCAATTTTGAGGGAATAATACTGCTCTATCTTCATTAAATATCAATATTGCAATAAACTACATAAATCATTAATCAGAATGACACGCAAATATCATTTATTATAAAAAATATCAAAAAAAACAACATACATCAATGGTTACTCATTTATGATTTTCCTTATAAAATAGGACAAAAAGAATGGGTAGATAAAAACAAACGTGCAAAAACCCAGACTGGTTTTTGCACGTTACAATAGTATTGAGTAATGTTATTTTCTACTTATACCCATCATTGAACCAATGATAGATATCCGTATTCTGCGGAATGTTCAGTTTTTTACGTATCCTGTGTTTCTTATTTTGTACGGAACGAGGTTCTATTGATAGAATAGATGCTAATTCCTTAGTAGAAAAATTTAATTTCAACAGTGCACAAAATTCAATTTCGGTTTGGTAAAGATTCGGACTGATTGCTAAAAGCTCCTGCGTGAATGTCGGATAAAGTTTATGAAAGCTATTAAGAAAAGCATCATCATTTCTTTTAGCAAGTTCGATGAGTGCATTTAGTGATTCTTTTTGTTCAGTTGACTTTTTTTGTTCAAGATATTCCTGGCTTTGCTTTTCCTGCTTTGACAATAATCTATTCTTTTTCCTGTAATTGAATAACACAATTAATAGAATGACAATAATAAAGATTGTAACAATTATTATATATAAGGACTTTTTACTTTTATTCTCGACCAGCTTTTCATCTATGATCTTATGTAGCGACTGCTTCTGATTTTTCAGAATCTCCACTTCTGTATCTTTCAGTTTGAGATCATACTCATTGGCTTTCTGAGTACTGTCCGTTTTGATATAAACTTCTATGAAATAAGAATATAACTTTGTTTTTTCGTCTGCTCCCAGAGGAATCGTTTTTTCTGCTTTCTTATAATAATCTATAGCTTCCTTATAATTCTTTTTCTTAAAATTGATCTTACCAAGCGTAACATAATTAGTAAACATAAAGAAATCTTTATCATTATCCGCTAAGGCAATAGATTTTTTCACAAATAATTCGGCAGAATCTAAATCCAATTGTACAAAAACTTCACCTAAATTGGAATAATTATGGGAAAGACAAGGCTTTCTTTTTGATGAGATATTAATCTTATGAATCTCTTTATCTGCCGACAGAAGCATATCAGCTGTTTTTCTAGGATTCCGCATATTTGTATAAGCATTGGATGCATAGATATAGGCGTTCATATTCACAAAGCTCCTTTTGTTGACATCCTCTATATTTTTGGATAGTTGCAGGGTTTTGTCCAGTTCTATTAACGATTGTTCCGGCAAGTCGTTGACCGCATATATAGTTACCAGATATTCGTGAGCTCTTGCCTGATGATAGAGATCATTGTATTCCTTGGCTTTATTTTCCAGAACCTGGGATGCGATGATGGCATTGTTCAGATCCATTTTGTAACGATAATAATAGCATTTTAGCGAAAGCAGAATAAGCTCATTCTCGTAATCGTTAAGTTTTTGAGCCTCCGAAATAAGAACCGGTATTTTGGAAAATGATTTTTCGGGATCGCTGGTCATTTGTAATCCCACCGCATCAACTTTCTTTTTAAATGCTGCATCAGAATTTTTGCTTTGTTGGGAAAACAAAATGTGTGAAAATAACAGAAAAAACAAAAAAAATAAATTTCTTACCATAAACAAAACCACCCAAAAGCATTATTATCAGGTAAAATTAATCTTTTTTGAGGTTTTAGGAAAATAATTTAAACACTATCACAAGCTGTATTAAAATATATTAACATCTATAGTAGTGATACGTTAAATGGTTGTTAGCCAGATTTTTTTGGGCAAAGTGAAATGCTAGTCTCTTGTCAATCTGACAATTTTAACCGTACCAGATGATAATCTTAATTAAACTATGAGTTTAACGATCAAATACAATTAAGCTGGATTGATATTAAGAATTTACTATTTTATATTTTGACATAATCATTGAAATATATAGTTGCCTGAAATTATAAAAGCTCTACACTTGTGCAGAGCTTTTTATGTAATATTATTTTAATTATTCAATGTTTTGCTGTCTATAACAAATCGATATCTCACATCTCCTTTAAGCATTCGCTCGTAAGCGTCAGAAATATTTTTAATATCAATAAGTTCAATATCTGATACAATATTATTTTCAGCACAGAAATCAAGCATTTCCTGAGTCTCTTTAATTCCACCTATTCCTGAACCCGCAACACTTTTTCTTCCTCCTAAAAGTGGAAAAATTTCTAGTTCCATTGGTTTTGGAGGTGCTCCAACACATATATGTACACCATCTGTTTTTAGTAGTGAAACATAAAGATTCATATCGTGTGGCGCAGAAACAGTGTCCAAGATAAAATCAAAGGAGCCTTGGACCTTTTTCAATTGTTCAGGGTCATTTGTCACAACAAAATGATGCGCACCTAATTGTTTGGCATTTTCTTCTTTTGAAGGCGAAGTACTGAGTACCGTTACGTCAGCCCCGAAAGCAACTCCGAATTTTACGGCCATATGCCCCAATCCCCCAAGTCCTAAAACCGCTAACTTGTGACCTTTACCAACTTTCCAGTGACGAAGAGGTGAATAGGTCGTAATACCTGCACATAATAATGGTGCAGTAGCAGCCAGATCTAGTTTCTCTGAGATATGCAGAACGAATTCTTCTCTTACAACGATCGTATCAGAATAGCCTCCGTAAGTTGGATTTCCGCTACGGTCAAGATTATTATAAGTCTGAGTATTTCCGTCCAGACAATACTGTTCCAGATCATTTTTGCAGTTTTCGCATTCCTGGCAAGAGTCAACCATACAACCTACTCCTGCAAGTTCACCTACTTTGAAATTTTTCACATGATTACCTACCTTAACGATTTTACCAACAATCTCGTGTCCCGGGACCATAGGAAATATACCAGGAAACCAATCGTTTTTTATTTGGTGCAGGTCTGAATGACATACTCCACAATACATAATTTCTATTTGTACATCGTGAGCGCCAACCTCTCTTCTTTCAAAATCCCATGAAGCTAGATCGGAATTAGGATCTTGAGCTGCATACCCTTTTGCTTTAATCATATTATAAGATTTGTTTATTCAAATGTAATAAGTATCTGCTAAACTCTATGTATCGAGATTACTTTTTTTGTAATTAAAAAGAAGAATAGATAGTTTTGTATTAATACATCAGAAATAAATAGGTCTAAAATTTTTAAGTGTTGCTTGTATATATTTTTTTCCCCACAAGTTTTCTCATTCGTTCATTATAGTCATGAAACACACATATGAGACAACGTTCTTTTAATTTTCTTTCACTCCAAGGTGTTTGCGAAAGTCCCAACAATCGTTCGTAAATATTATAGGTCACCAAATTGTACAAAGGCTGACTTTGGTCACCAATTACAAAAACGACCACGCCAATATCGGAATTGGGCATCATGGAAACCTGAGAGTGAATTCCGTTTAAATCGCCACCATGATTCGCCAACAAATTTCCACGATAAGATGAAGTTTGTCTTGCCATTCCATACACTACATTTTGTATTTCAGTATATTTTGAAGAATTGGGCAATGCTAAAGACGGTTGCAATGTTTCATTGATAACATCTTCCGGAATCACCTGTTTTCCTTCGTACTTTCCTTTGTTTTGCAAAGCGATTAACCAATGAGAAAGGTCGTTGATGTTGGACATCAATCCACCGGCAGGATTCAGACCTTCTCCATCAAAATACAAGGGAATTTCATATAATTCATCAGTTTCTCTCTTTTCGTTGTAAGGCACAACAAAATCGCCTGTTTTCCGCATGGCTGATTCATCAAAGGTAGAGGTGGACATTTGCAATGGATTCAGAATTTTTTCTTTTACATAAGTTTCAAAGGTTTTCCCTGATTTTTGTTCAATAATTTCTCCAACAGTGGAAAACATAATATTGTTATACAAAAATTTGGTTCTCATAGGCGCAGCTGGTTCCAGGTATTTTACTTTTTCGAACAATTCTTTTTTACCAATATTCGACTGGTACCAAATCATATCGTGGCGGGAAATCCCAGTTCTATGTCCCAACATATCACGAAGTGTGACATTATTGTTCAGTTCATTATTGTAAAAATTGAGTGTAGGTACATCATTTTTTATCGGATTATCCCACGACAATTTGTTTTCATCCACCAAAAATCCAGCGGAAATAGCAGTAAATAATTTGGTATTAGACGCAATTTGGAACAATGTATTAGCAGTAATCGGAAGCTTTTTACCATAATCCCGATATCCAAATCCTTTCGCATACACCAATTTTCCTTTGTACACAATTCCGACACCCATTCCCGGACAATTCCAGTTTTTCAATATTTTGGAGGCATATTCATCAAAACCTTTGAGCTGTTTTTCGATGTTGATGTTATTTGACTCGGTTTTTTCTTTAGCTGGCTTTTCTTGCGCCAAAATAGGCTTTGCAACGAGTAACAATCCTACAAAAAAGGTTAATTTTATTGTTTTCATTTTGAAAATAGTCTTTGTTATTTTTTTTATTTTACACTTTTCGCCTGATAGTCCATATAATTTTCAAAAACTATGAGAGGCATTGCGCCGCCTTTCAATATAGCATTGTGAAAATCCCGGATGCTGAATTTATCTCCCAAAAGGAGCGTTTGCAATGGAAATATTGAGAATGGCAAAACTCAATGCAAAAGATAGTCTAGTGTTCATAGTTTACTGATTTTTAAAAATTTAAAAATAATCAAATAAACTATGCAGAATCAGTAAAAAAATGTGCAAAAAAAACTGCTATTTCACATAAGAACCAGGACTTTTCCCATATACTTGCTTAAAAACCCTTCCGAATGCTGACTGATCCTGATACCCAATTTTATGGCACACTTCCTTTACGGTGTTTCCCATTTGGAGCAACCGAAGTGCTTCTTTCATTTTCAGATTTCTGAAATATTGTGCTGCAGTAATCTTGAATGCTATTTTAAATTTTTTATTGAAAGAACTTTCCGACATTTTGCACAATTCTGAAAGATAATCACTGCCAGGAAAATCTTTGTACAAAGACTTTTGCAGAAAGTTTAGTGCAGATTTCAATTCTCCATTAGCCACATCTTTCCCATCATTTTTAGTAGCCGATTGTTGGTAAACTTCTTCAAAATACCCCTGCAACAATTGATAAGCAGTTGTTTTGAGATTAAATTTTTGAAAAGCATTTTGTTTTTTTTCAAATTTTTCCTGAATGGATTTTACCAAAGGTTGAAAGGAGTCGCATTTGGTTTGTAAAATTCCTTTTCGTTGAAAATCTAGAACCTCATTCAGTTCGTATTTCGATTGAAAATAACGGGTATCCAATTCTTTTTCGAACCAGCCTTTATGAATATCCAAGCGGATTCCGTAAGCCTTATGCTTTGCTTTAATGAAAATCTCGGCATTCATTTCACCATTAAAAAACATAGAAACCTGATCGGTAGAGTAAAATTGCTCCTCAATTTTGAGGTATAGTGGATGTTTGGTTCTGTTTTCGGTAAAGTAAAAAACGAGAGTAAAATAGTCTGCTTTCGGATTCGGGACAAATTCATATTCTGCATCTACAGGGCTATAACTACTGAAAGAAAACAGAAAAAGCCCTTTCTCCAATAGTTTATATTTAAAAGAAGAACTGATGATTTCGTTTTGGATTTCGATTCCGCCCGATTCTTTGTCATGCAACGCATCCGGATGCAGCATAAACATTTCTTCGATATATTTTTCTGGATCAGAAATAAGAGATGAAAAACGAATTTTTGACGGAAACTCCATAAACTGTCATGCTTATTCAAATATATTGAATTATCTGTGCAACTTCAAAACAAAAATAAGGTTAAAAATAAATTAAACAGCATTTTTATAATAGTTTTTATTTCATTAAAAATCTGGAGTTACTAACTTTATTAGGACACAATTCTTATACTCTTTAACTTTAAGAATATGAAAAAGATCAGAAAAAATTACAGTATAGAGTTTAAGATTGGTGCAGTATCTTTAAGTGAGCAACGAGGGAATGCTTCTTTGGTAGTTCAAGAATTGGGTAAAATGTAGCATAAAGAGTATATAAATTTTTTCTCAAAAATAGCTGCAAGTTCAAATTAATAAAGACATTCAATTATTGAACATATTTATTGAAAGGAGGTTCGAAGAAATTCGGCTATCCGCAAAAGTTAAAATACCGAGTTCACCTCTATGGTCACCTACAATTTGAGAGAAAATGGTTTACTTTAATATACCATAAAAACAAAAAACCCTTTAAATTAAGCAATTTAAAGGGTTTTGTTAGAAATTATATTATTTCTTAGTGGTTTCTCCAGGGATCGAACCAGGGACACACGGATTTTCAGTCCGTTGCTCTACCAACTGAGCTAAGAAACCATCA
>QFQW01000099.1 GCA_003248755.1 Chryseobacterium sp.
CAATGGAAAAATTCTTTCTCAGATTCCATTAATTAAAAAATTGAAACTAAGAGAAGTAGCATTTTTCCGTTCCGGAGTCGGAAGCCTCAAACAAGAAACCATCGACATGAATGCAGGAAGTCTGAAATTGACCGCTCCTGACAAACCTTATTACGAATATGGTTTCGGAATCGAAAATATAGGTTGGGGAAATTTCAGGATTTTGAGAGTTGATTTTAACTGGAGAGGAAATTATCTGAATCACAAAACGACCAATACGGACGTAAGAAAATTCGGGGTTCAGTTTGGTTTCCAGATGAATTTTTAGGAAATTTGTGACTAAACATATTTAAGTCTGTCATAAGTCAATTTCCAATGAAAATTCCATCAATGAAAATCCAAAAAATCGCTTTATTATTAAGTTTCTTAATTTTTACTAATCTATATTCTCAAAGGCAATTTGTGTTTTTTGGTTCTTACAATTGGGACAAAGGTTCGGAAGCGGTTTACGCTTATGAACTTAATAATGAAACAGGAAAACTAACTAAGGTTGCTTCATCTTCGGATGTTATCAATCCTGGTTACATCACTGTTTCGCCTGACGGAAAATATATTTATGCTTCATCTGATGCAAGAAAACCAAATGATGGAAGTGTAAGTTCTTTTGCATTTGATGCAGATAAAAAAACTTTGACTTTCCTAAATAAACAAAAAAGTGGTGGTGAGAATCCAGTTTATGTCAATGTTGATAAAAGTGGAAAATGGCTGGTAAATGCTAATTATAATGAAGCGAGCATTTCTGTTTATCCAATTTTAGAAAGCGGAAAAATTGATTCTATAGCACAACTTTTTAAATTTACAGAAGGAAGTAATATAAATACCGATAGACAAGACATTGCTCATATTCACTCTGCTATATTTACACCAGATTTCAAATCCATATTCTTCCCCGATTTAGGAGCAGATAAAATCCGACATTATTATTTCGATGGAAATTTGAAACAACCATTAATAGAAACTAAAAGTTCTATAAATACAAAACCTGGAAGTGGTCCAAGACATTTGACTTTCAATAAAGATGGAAAAATAGCTTATTCGATTGAGGAATTGGCCGGGATGATTTCAGTTTATGATTTTTCTGATAATACATTGAAAGAAATCCAAAGAATTGCAACGCATCCAGACAAAATCAAAGAAGGTTTTGAAAGTTCTGATGTTCATATTTCGCCAGACGGAAAATTCCTATATGCGACCAATAGAGTAAATGAAAACAATATTGCGATTTTCAAAGTTTTAAATGATGGAAAACTTGAATCTATTGACTATCAAAAAACAGGTGGAAAACATCCCAGAACTTTTGCGATTGATGAAACTGGAAAATTCATTATTGTCACTAATGTTAATTCTAATAATGTGACAGTTTTCAAAAGAAATATGGAAACAGGATTTCTAAAGAAAGTTGGAAAGCCTTTAAAAATTAATCATCCGACTTGTGTAAAAATTAAGATGTATTAATTTATTCCATCAAAACTATAAATATCTCCATATTCATTTTCACATTTTCTGAAAAATTGCTTTGGAAGTCCTTTTTTGAGGTTAATTTTTGAAACCAAATTTTTATCACAATTGATATCCGTATTTTTAAAAAATAAAACTCCATTTTTTAATTCAGTCGGTAAATCAGTGTCCAATGTAACATAATAGTTACCTAAATATTGATTTCTTTCATTAAATACTAAGATTCTATTTGTAGCTCTACTTGACAATCCCCAAATCCAAACCGAGTTCATAATTTTATGAATTTTTCCTGTTGAAGTTTTTACTTGTCCTAAGTATTTTAAATGCGTTTCTGTTCCTCCTCTTTCATTCCATTTTCCAAAAACAAACTCCTTACCTATCATATCTTTTCTTAGAACTTTTAATCGAATATTTTCATCATTAATTTGTGCTTTCCCTAAAAATGGGACTAGTAATAATATTAAAAATGTACTTCTCAAAATTGATAATTTAAGTCTCTGTTTGTTAAATCTTATTGACTTTAAAAATACTTATAATTACCTTATCTTTGCAAAAAATCAGAATTGGACGTTAGAGCAAAAAAACATCTTGGTCAACACTTTCTTACAGACCAGAATATCGCACGCAACATTGTAGATTCGCTTTCTTTTGAAGGTTATAAAAAAGTATTGGAAGTTGGTCCGGGAATGGGCGTACTTACCAAATTTCTTCTTCAAAAAGATGCTGAAATCTATGTCGCAGAAATCGACCAGGAATCTATCGTCTATCTTAAACAACATTATCCAAAACTTGAAGAACAACATTTTGTTGGTGATTTTCTGAAAATCAATATTCCGGAAGTTTTTGGTGAAGAATTGGCTGTGATAGGGAATTTTCCTTATAATATTTCGTCTCAGATTTTGTTTAAAATCATTGATAATTTCCAATATATTACGGAAATGAGCGGAATGTTCCAGAAAGAAGTTGCCGAAAGAACCGCTGCAAAACCAAGAACCAAAGATTACGGAATTTTGTCGGTTCTTGTTCAGGCCTATTATGATGTCGAATATCTTTTCACGGTTCACGAAAATGTGTTCAATCCGCCACCAAAAGTAAAATCCGGAGTTATTCGGATGACTAGGAATCTGAAAGAAGGATTAGCTGGAAATGAGGTTCTATTCAAACAAATCGTAAAAGCTGGTTTTGGGCAAAGACGTAAAAAGATGAGCAACGCTTTGAAAGTTCTTGGCATTCCGGAAAATATGAAATCACATCGTTTCCTTGATATCAGAGCGGAAGAATTGTCAGTTGCCGATTTTATTGGTTTTACGAAGGAGTGGAAATCAAGTTTGTGAGTTGGGAGTTTATCCAAAAAACTAAATTATAAAACACAATTTTTGTCATTCCGTAGGAATCTAAACTTTGCTCTCTAGATTCCTACGGAATCATAGACAAATTGGTGTGATTTTTTTAATTGATAATGTTCTATTTATTAACAAACGTTGTAATAAAAGACAAAACCCATAGCCCCGATTGCAGCGGCATCCTTTTTTGTTTTTAAGATTCCTCGCTCCGTTCGGAATGACAAACATATCTAAAAAACAAAAAAGATATAGCGAAAAGCGGGATTAAGCTCCAAATAATTACATTTAAAATCCTTATTTTTGCAGTATGGAAAAAGTGGTATTGGTCAATCCTCAGGATGAAGTTTTGGGACAAATGGAAAAAATGCAGGCGCACGAAAATGGTCTTTTGCATCGTGCATTTTCGGTTTTTTTGTTCAATGAAAAGGGAGAAATGCTTTTACAGAAGCGTGCCGGAGAAAAATACCATTCACCCAACCAATGGACCAACGCTTGCTGTTCTCATCCAAGAATCGATGAATCCTATCTGGATGCAGCGAAAAGACGTATCAAAGAGGAATTAGGAATCGATTGTGAACTGACGGAGAAATTCCATTTTATTTACAAGGCAGATGTTGGAGACGGGCTTTGGGAACACGAACTAGATTATGTTTTCACAGGAAACTTCGATGGCGAATTTGATTTGAATCCTGATGAGGTTTCGGAAATACGATATATTTCCATCTCTGATCTACAACAGGAAATTGCTGAAAATCCAGACAACTTTACAGAATGGTTCAAAATCATTTGGGCTGAATATCGCAATCAGCTGAACTAAAATTATTGAATACTTAAGTTCAAGTAATTAAACTAAAAAATCCCGGAAGAACACATTAGTTCTGAAAAATCAAAGATTTTCAACTCAAGTGAAATTGATTAGCACAATAAAAACTCAAGTGAATTAAGTGTTTTCTAATTTAAAATTCCTTAACTTTATTATCAAATCTTACGCATATGAAAGCTTTGGTAATTGGTGCAACCGGCGCTACAGGAAACGACCTTGTGAATCAACTTTGTCAGGATTCTGATTTTGATGAGATTGATATTTTCGTCAGAAGACGTTCCGATTTTCATAACGAAAAAGTCAAAGCACATATTGTAGATTTTGACCAGCCTGATGAATGGGAACATCTTGTGAAAGGCGATGTTGTTTTCTCCTGTCTCGGAACGACTTTGAAAACTGCCGGAAGCAAGGATAACCAGCGGAAAATCGATTATGATTATCAATATCGGTTTGCTAAAGCGGCTAGAGAAAATAATGTAGATGATTATATTTTAGTTTCCGCATACGGCGCAAATCCGGATTCCAAAATTTTCTATTCCCGAATGAAAGGTGAACTGGAAGAAGCTGTGAAAAAGTTACATTTTCCTAAAACAACAATCTTCAAGCCCGGAATGTTAGAACGAAAAAACACGGATAGAAACGGCGAAGTCTATGGTTTGAAAACAATTAAATTTTTAAATAAATTCGGACTTTTCAAAAGTCAACAACCATTGCCAACTGAAGTTCTGGCAAAAGCAATGATTGTGGCTTCAAAAATAAAATCTAATTGTTTTTCTGAAATCAAGCTACACAGTATTTTCAGTTTTGCCGAGAAGAAAACGCAATAAAAAAATCCAATCAACTCTGATTGGATTTTATGTTTCAATTATTTCTGTTTTTCAGATATTTTTGCCATTCCCAAGTGGTTTTGAGGGCTTCTTCCAAAGACGTTTCAGACTTCCAATTGAGTTCTTTTTCTGCTTTGTCCGCATTAGCATAAGCAATTGTAATATCGCCTTCTCTTCTTGGACAAATCTGATAGGGAACGGGAACATCATTCGCCAATTCGAATGCTTTTACAACTTCTAAAACCGAAGAACCTTTTCCTGTTCCTAAATTATAAATATCCAAAACAGTTTCTTCCTCAGAATGTATCAGTTTCTGTAAAGCTGCAACGTGGGCTTTTGCCAAATCCACAACATAGATATAATCACGAACTGCAGTTCCATCTTCCGTTGGATAATCGTCTCCCCAAACACTTAGTTTTTCTCGTATTCCTGCAGCAGTTTGCATTACATAGGGAACCAAGTTATTAGGAATTCCTATTGGTAATTCCCCTAACAAAGCACTGGGATGTGCTCCAATTGGATTGAAATATCTAAGTAATGAAACCTTTTTGTTATAAGCTTTGGAAAAATCCTTTAAAATATCTTCTCCAAAACTTTTGGTTTTACCATAAGTAGATTCTGGTTCTTTGAGAGGTGTATTTTCATCAATTGGCATTTGGTCTGCCTGACCATAAACCGTACAAGACGAACTGAAAATGAAATTGGAAATATTCCTTTCTTTGAATTCCTGAAGAACATTGATCAATGAAAACAAGTTGTTCTCATAATATTTCAAAGGCTCTGTCATACTCTCTCCTACTGCTTTAGAAGCGGCAAAATTGATACAACCGTTGATGTCGTGTGCATCGAACACTTGTTTCAACAATTCTTTTCTTCTAAGATCAAAAGGGTAAAAAATCGGACGTTTACCTGTGATTTCCTCAATATTATCAAGGATAAATTTTTCCGAATTTGACAAATCATCTACAATGATGACATCAAAATTATGATTGATCAATTCTACAACCGTATGAGAACCGATATAACCGAGACCGCCTGTTACAAGTATGGACATTTAGTTAATTATAAGTTATGAATTATTAGTATTGAAAAATTCCAAAACAGAATCTGTAATATATTTCAATTGTTCTTCATCTAATTCTGTGTGCATCGGAAGCGAAATAACCTGGTCTAGTAACTTATCTGTATTTACAAAATCTGCCGGGTCACTTTCCTGATAATAAGCCTTTTGTTTTCTCAGTGCGACCGGGTAATAAATCATTGCCGGAATTTCTTTTTCTGCTAAATATTGCTGCAATTCATTACGCTTGCCATTAAGTATTCGTAATGTATATTGATGAAAAACGTGCGTCGAATTTTCTGCTCTTTTAGGCGTTAAAATATTTTCGTTTCCAGCAAAAGCTTCGTCGTAATAATCTGCCGCTTTTCTTCTCGCTTCATTATAAGAATCAAGGTTTGGTAGTTTCTTCCTCAAAATCGCTGCTTGAATGCTGTCTAATCTTGAGTTAACCCCAACTTCGTCGTGGTAATAACGCTCGTACATCCCGTGGTTTACAATTCCTCTTAGTCTGTGAGCTAACTCATCATTATTAGTAAAAATCGCTCCACCATCTCCATAACAGCCTAAGTTTTTGGAAGGAAAAAATGATGTTGTTCCAATTGTTCCCATCGTTCCAGATTTCTTTTCGGTTCCGTCTGAGAAAATGAAATGTGCGCCAATCGCTTGAGCATTATCTTCAACCACATAAAGATCATGTTCTTTAGCAATTTTCAAGATTTCTTCCATATTTCCACATTGTCCAAAAAGATGAACGGGAATAATAGCTTTGGTTCTTGGTGTAATTGCTTTTTTAATTGCCTCTGTATTGATAGTAAATGTATCATAATCTACATCAACCAAAACAGATTTAAGTTTCAGTAAATGAATAACTTCTACTGTTGCAGCAAAAGTAAAATCTGCTGTTATCACTTCGTCTCCATCTTTCAAGTCGAGAGCCATCAATGCAATTTGAAGTGCATCTGTTCCGTTAGCACAAGGAATCACGTGTTTTACATCCAAATAATTTTCAAGGTCGGATTGAAAGGATTTGACTTCCGGACCATTGATAAAAGCTGCAGAATCCATTACATTGAGAACTGCATTGTCAACTTCACTTTTAATTTTATAATACTGGCTTTGTAAATCAACCATTTGGATTTTTTTCATATGCTGATATTTAAATTTTCAATGCTTAAAAAGTCGTTATTATAATATTTTAGAAACGATTTAAAAGCAAAAACATTATTTTGTAAATTTACATTTATTTATCTGTTTAAAAAATCAAAATCCCTTAAACGTGAGAAAAATCTTTACAATTTTATCAGTCGGCTTTTCTTTGGTAATCAATGCTCAGACTGAGTTAGTTTTTGTTTTCTTCAAAGACAAACCCAATAAAGCTAGTTTTTATAGCAATCCTTTATCAGAACTTACTCAAAAATCTCTTGATAGGCGTGCCAATCTCGGAATTCCTCTTATTGATCAGGATGCTCCGATAGAATCAACTTATATAACTAATATCCAAAACCTCGGATTTACAGTTACAGATTATTCCAAATGGCTGAATGGTGTTGCTGTAAACGCAACTGCCGCTCAAATCACTCAATTATCCCAACAGAGTTATGTGGATCACGTAGAAAGTTTTGTGAAAAACCCCAACGGCGGCATTAGAAAACAAAAAATTGAAAAATTCAAGGAGTCAAGTAACCGAGATGCATTGACAACTTTCAATTACGGCGGCGGTTTGAGCCAGATCAACCAGATCAATGTTCGCGCGCTCCATGTTGCGGGTTTCACAGGAACCGGGATGACCATAGCGGTTATCGACACTGGTTTTCCCACTGTAGATACGGGAAATGCGTACAAAAGACTTCGTGATAACGGACATATCAAAGGTGGTTACAACTTCATCAGTAAAAATACAGATATCTACAATACATCTCTTAACACACATGGATCTATTTGCATGGGAGCAATTGGTGGTTATTTAGATAACCAGTTTGTAGGAACAGCTCCCGATGCAGATTTTTATCTTTACGCTTCGGAAGACGGAGCTAATGAAATTCCTGAGGAGGAACTTTATTGGATAGAAGCGGCGGAAGAAGCTGACAGAAAGGGTGTAGACGTCATATCTACTTCTTTGGGCTATACAGAGTTTGATGATAGCAGATATGATTATACTTATGCCGATATGAACGGAACAACATCATTCATCGCAAGAGGTGCACAAATAGCTGCAGAAAAAGGAATTTTCTTAACTGTCTCCGCAGGTAACAGTGGGAATAGTGCCTGGCACTACTTAGGGACACCCGGAGATAATGAAAAGGTCTTCACTATAGGTGCCGTTACAAGCCAAGGGAATGTTTCTGGTTTCTCATCTTTCGGGCCAAATTCTGCAGGTGTGATAAAACCGGACGGAAGCGCTAGAGGAACAGAAACCTATACTGTTTATGGCAGTCAAGTCACCCAAGCAAGTGGCACATCTCTTTCCAATCCTGTAGCTGCCGGTGGAGCAGCTTGTTTATTGCAGGCTTTGCCAAAAAGTATTTCCCGTGAAGAAATCAAAAACAAATTGAGACAGAATGCTTCTTTGTACCCAAACACTTCTGCACAAATGGGCTATGGAATTCTAAACTTTTATAAAACTTATCAATCCTACCTTGGAGTGAATGATATTACCAAAGTTCAAGTAAAAGTCTATCCAAACCCTGTAAAAGATTTTATTAATATTACTTCTGACAGCAAAATTAATTCTGTTGAGATTTACGATTATCTAGGAAGATTGATTAAAACTGATTCATCCAACAAAATCAACATTTCTCAATTTTCAAAAGGAAATTACCTCTTGAAAATCAAAACCTCATCTGGACAAACGATTGAAAAATTCATTAAAGAATAAATAACAATAAGTTTTAACATTCATACTTAAAAAAATTCCTTCAGTAGATTTCTGAAGGAATTTTTATGTTATGCCGAGTTCCTACTCGCATTGATATTCCCGAAGAGAGATCGCATTACAAGTTTTTCGTAAGTATCTCTATCCCCTTCATTTTTCTGAAGTTTGATCAATGCATATTGCTGAATGCTCAACAATGGTAGTACGATCTTCTCTCGAATCCTGATAGACTTTCGATTAATTGGTTCCTCTTGCATTAGGATATTGTAACCAGCCAACTCTAACATCATTTCTTTAGATAGTTCAAATTCTGAGAAAAGAATGTTCCAAAACTCGCCGAATTTTTTATTATTTCTCATATAATAAGTCAATGGGAAATAAGTCTTGTTCATACTCATCATAGAGTTCAGCGCCAATGTTTTGAAGAAATCCGACCCTTTATATAGTTTTTTAACTTCTTCAAATCTTCCTGCATCTTTCAAAGCCTTCAAAGCTGAGCCAAAACCAAAAAAGCCGGGAACATTCTGTCTCAACTGAGCCCAAGATCCTACAAATGGAATTGCTCTTAGATCTTCAAATTTCAATTCAGAACCTGCACCACGTTTGCTTGGTCGGCTTCCAATATTGGTTCTTCCATAATATTCCAATGTACTCATTTCTTGCAGATATGGGACAAACATTGGATTAGATTTCAAATCAGAATATTTTTTATAACTGATTTCTGCCAATTCGGAAATCAAGTTTCTATCTTTCTCGCTAAGGTCTTTTTTATCACTTTTGAAAACATCATTTTCCAATCCAGCTGTCAACAACTGCTCAAAGTTGAATTTTGCCTGATCCTTATTCCCAAATACGCTAGTAATCGTTTGTCCTTGGATAGTCAATTCGATTTGATTATTTGCAATTGTTTTACCTTGAGAAGCGTAGAAATCATGGGTTTTCCCGCCACCTCTTGCAGGTGGACCTCCTCTACCATCAAAGAACACAACCTTGATATTATTTTCTTCGGAAACTTTTGTCAAGTTTTCTTTCGAAGTATAGATTTGCCAGTTAGCCTTCAGATAGCCACCATCTTTGGTTCCGTCTGAAAAACCAAGCATAATATATTGCTTATTATTTCTTTTTACTAAGTGCTTTTGATAAACAGAATCCGAATAAAGTTGTCTCATCACTTCTTCTGACTTGTCAAGACCTTCCATTGTTTCAAAAAGTGGGACAATGTCGATATTCATTTCGTCCTCTTTGTATCCGCAAAGTTTCATCATAACAAAAACATTCATTACATCTTTCACTTCATCAGAATTGGAAATGATGTAACGATGCATTCCTCTTTCTCCATTATTTTTCTGAATGATTCTAATGTTAAAGATACTTTTAAGAGTCTCTCTGGTTATTTCATCTTCAAAATCATTAGGATCAAGAATCGCATCAGATTTTAATAAATACTGAATCTTTTCATCAGGCGTTTTGGAATCAGCAACTTCTCCCGAGATTTTAAAATAAATATCATCCATCACTTTCTGATGAATCCTGCTATCCTGACGAATATCCAACGTTGCAAAGTGAGTTCCGAAGATTTTCACACGATCTCTAAAGTCATCAAGAACATCTCGGAAAAGTCCATTATGTTCTTCAACCAAGATTTTTTCTGCACGGTTTATTTCCGTAATAATTTCCTCAGCAGAGATTTTCACTTCAGTTTGGAAAATGGCATCATAGATATGTTTGCTCACATCTCTCAAAACATCAGAAACACCACGGAAGCTTAATCTTCTTCTTACGTTTTTGAGATGACCGTAGTAGTCTTTCAAAATGGAAATCCTAAGTTCCTCAGCAACCTTCATTGTAATATCTGCAGTTACAAAAGGATTGCCATCTCTGTCTCCACCCGGCCAAAAACCTAACTGAATGATATCCGGATTAGGCGTAAAGTTGGAATTACCAAACGTATTTTTTATCTTTTTGTAGAGTTCACCGATACTTTGGTAATAAACATATCTCAGATAATAGATAATGCTCATTGCCTCGTCCAAAGGTGTTGGTCTTTCTTTGTTAACAAAAGGCGTTTTTCCCAATTGTTGAAGTAACATGTCAATCTGCGTTACCGAGTCATGGATAATTGCATCTCTCAAATCGTGAATGATTCTCTGCACCGAATTTGGATAGAACTGCGTCGGGTGTGCTGTGAAAACAATCTTGATAGCAAAATCATCCATTTTATTTCTGATAGCCACCAAATGGTGATCCTGAGTTGCACGGTCATAAAGATTGAGCACTGTTCCGGGATCACTCTCCGAATGCAATTGCTGAAAAGCTGCATCTTCTATACTATCAAACAAAACAACTTGTCTTTCTATATATTGGATGATTTTGAAAAGCAATTCGGTTTTTTGCTCTTCGGTTTCAAGTTCTGTATGTTTCTGAAAAAACTCTTCTACAATCTCTTCAGGTGATTTGCCTTCCTGATAGCCATCTTTACTTTCTTCGTAAAGAAAAGGAAGCAACATCCCGATGTTTGTCATTTTATCGTAAGGCAGACTCATAAAAAGCGAATTGTAGATTTGAAACTTATTCTCTACAATTTGCCTGAATTTTTCAATTTTCTGATCGTTTAGCATTTAACAAATGTAAGAGATAAACTTAGAATCTCAATATCAGTAAATGTTATTTTATCTTAAATTTTCAACTCTATGCATTTTCCAAAACTTCTATTATTTCTGAACCGAATCTTTTGATTTTGGATTCTCCCAAACCATTTATCTGTTCGAGATCTTGCAAATTATATGGTTTAAATTTCGCAATCGACATCAGATGTGTGTTGTGAAAAATAATATAAGGAGGCTGATTAAGTTCTTTAGACTTTTCATATCTCCAATCTTTCAGTTTACTATAAATAATTTTCTCTTCATCGGAGAGATCTTCTTCTGAATTAACGCTCATCTTATTTGAAATGGATTGTTTAGATTTTTCTTGATAGTAAATCAAAACAGACCAATGATTAATCTCATCTTGAACCAATTTTGAACTCATGTTCATGACATCATATCTAGAGATAAAATCATTAACCAATGTTTCATCCGTATTTTGGAATTCTTCCGAAATTCTTATTTTCAAAACTTTGACTTTCATAGTAATATTCTCTTGAATTTAATCCTTGACAACTTTAAAAATTTACCCTGCTTTGGCAAAAATTATTTTGACCCCAGAAGAATTAATTCTTCAATTCTAATCTCCGTTACAAATCGTTTTGTTCCGTCTTTGTCATCATACGAGCGGTAAGTCAATTTTCCTTCGACAGCAATTTCTTTTCCTTTTGGAACGTATTTTTCCAAAATATCAACCGTCTTTCCAAAGGCTACCAAATTGTGCCATTGCGTTTCTTCTACTCTTTCACCGTTGGCGTTGTTGTAAAAATCATTGGTTGCAAGTGTTACTGTTGCTTTCTTGTTCCCGTTTTCGAAATTAAAAACTTCTACTTCTTTTCCTGTGTGACCAATCAATGTCACTTTGTTTCTTAACGACATAATTATAATATTTAAAAGTTAGACAATTTAAAATCGGGTCGTGTTGCCGCTTTTTCCCGATTTCCTTGATGCAAATTTTCAACAAAAAGGAAATTGAATCCGGTTAAAAAGTATTTATATCCGTTTGTAATCGTTTGTAAATGAATATTATTTTTGATTATATTTATACAAAAACAAATACAAATGGAAAAACCAACCTGCCCGGAATGTGGCGACAAAATCATTGGAAGATCGGATAAGAAATTCTGTTCCGATGCCTGCCGCAATTCGTTTAACAATAAGCAAAACAAAACTTCTACAAACTATATGCGGAACGTCAACAACAAGCTCCGCAAAAATCACCGCATACTTTCTGAATATAATTTTGAAGGAAAAACAAAAATCAATCGTCTTAAGTTACTAAGTGCCGGTTTCGATTTCGAATATATCACACAAATCGTAACGTACAAAAACGGCTCACAATACTTTTTCGTTTATGAACAAGGCTACAAAATCCTTGATAACGAATGGTTATTATTAGTAAAAAAAACGACTGAATAAATTATGCTTATTACTTTTCTCATCCTGCTTTTGACTTTAGCAATTTATCTTTCCAACCTTCCTGTTTTTGGAGGAAAAG